>CAZCVS010000091.1:0-9731 GCA_964501845.1 uncultured Iamiaceae bacterium | reverse complement strand
TGATGATCTCGATGCAGCACTCGAACAGCTCGTGCTTGGCCTTGGGGTGCTCGCCATCGGGGTGCCCGGCACCCAGCTCGGCCAGGATCTCCGATGCGGCCGACGCCAGCTCTCCCGTCTGCACGTCGATGAGCTCCAGCTCCACCTCGATCCCGAGGCTGGGCCCCGGAGAGGCGTTGAACTCGATCTGCACGCCAGGAGGCTAACGGTGCCGACCGCTCTCGCTGGTGGAGGGCGATGCGGCCTGCCTCGGCTGGAATCGGACATGGTGGCACGCCACATGAAAGGGGCCTTCGCTGTCAGACCCCCTTCGTAAGGTGACCACATGGTATCAGCGGCAGATCCGGCGGTGGAGGCAGCGCTCGAATCGACGCGCGCCGGGCTCGCCCAACTGCACGCGCTCGGGCTGCACCCGCTCGACGTGGACGACACCTATGTGCTCATCCGCGAGCTCGAGGGCTGTGCTCGGCAGGTTCGGGCGCTGCAGCACCAGGTGCTGGACGACATCGATCGGCGCGGCCTGCACCACGCCGACGGCCACCGCTCCCCCAAGGTCATGGTCCGCCGCGCCGCCAACCTGTCGGACGCCGAGGCCAAGCGGCGGGCCAAGGCCATGGCCATGCTCCGGGCGATGCCCCAGGTGGCGGCCGGCTTCGCCATCGGCCACATCGGCGCCTGCCAGATCGACCGCATCACCCGGACCTTCGCCAACCCACGGGTGCAGGCAGCGTTCATCGAGGCCGACCCGCACATCGCGGTGCTCGCCGCCCGCCTCCCCTACGACGAGCTGCACGACCGGCTGACCGACTGGGAGCGCCTGACCGACGAGGACGGCGCCCGGGACCGCAGCGAGCGCAACCATGCCAAGCGCACGGCATCGCTGATCTCCGAGTTCGACGGTTCCTGGGCCCTCCGAGCCCAGTGCGGTGCGCTCCAGGGGGCCGAGATGCGAGACATCTTCGACCACTACATCGAGGCCGAGGTCCTGGCCGACTGGGCCGCGGCTCGGGCGGACCGGGGCGACGACGCCACCGTCGAGGACCTCCCGCGCACCGACGACCAGCGCCGGATGGATGCCCTGTACCGGATCTTCTGCGATGCCGCCGGCCACGTTGCCACCACGCCCGGTGGCACCCAGATCACGACCGAGTTCGTCATCGATC
The DNA here is from genome assembly GCA_964501845.1 of uncultured Iamiaceae bacterium. GTDB lineage: Bacteria > Actinomycetota > Acidimicrobiia > Acidimicrobiales > Iamiaceae > Aquihabitans. The sequence continues at coordinate 8,568 of CAZCVS010000091.1, read as the reverse complement.
AGGCCACGTTCGAGCGGGAGGTGCGGGCCGCCTGCGGTGCTGCGCCCGAGCCCGACGCCCGCCTGGCCACCTTCTTCACCGACCTGATCGCCAAGACGGACCCCGCCGACGACCCCTTCGCTCCTGACGGCGGGAATGACGGAGCGGACCGGGTGGATGCTCCCCCGGTCCCCGGTCATCCGGCGTACCGCTCCGGCACGATCGACGGCCACCCGATCCACCCATCGGAGATCGTCGCCGCCGCCATGGTCGGCTACGTACGCCGCGTCGTCATGAGCCGGACGGGCGTCGTGTTGGACATGGGCCGGCGAGCCCGCCTGTTCACCGGCGCCCGCCGGACCGCCATCGCGCTGACCAACGCCACGTGCGTCTGGGCCGGCTGCCACGTCCCGGTCACCAGTTGCCAGAGCGACCACCTCGAGGGCTGGGCCGCGCCCACCCGCGGCCCCACCAGCCCGCAGAACGGAGCCCCGCTCTGCGGCAAGCACAACCGGTTCAAGGAGCGCGGCTTCCGCATCCACCGCGACCCCAACGGCCGCTGGCACACCATCCGCCCCGACGGCACCGAGATCCCCTGAGCGAGGTCCAGCCTCTCGCGGCCACCCTCATCGACCTCGACCGGTACGCCGAGTGGCCACCCGCGCCCTGAGCCGACGATCGGGGATAGCGCGGACCGGCAAGACTCGGCAGGTGAGGACGATGGCGAAACGGGTGCTTCGGTGGACGATCTGCCCGCTGGTCGCCGTGGTCGCGCTCTCGAGCTGCTCGGTGTCGGGCGAGCGACGAGCGTTCGCGGAGCAGTTCGAGCTGCCGGCTGGCTACGAGCTGGTGAACCACGACGAGCACCGCGGTGAGCTCGGCAAGATCGGCGGCGGCCTGGTCGACATCACCGTTGATGACGTACTCGGCTGCCTCGTTCGAAAGGGCGTCGTACGGATCCCCGCCGGAACCGCACCCACCCGAGCCCACAGCGATCAGGGAGATCAGTGCAACCACTGCTCGTGCGACAGAGCGATTGCCCATGCCGATCCGACGCTCGGCGGCCATCGTCTGGTTCCTAGCCGAAGAGGCCGGGTGGGGGTGCTTGGTCGGGGGTGGCGGCGGGGGCGGTGAGGCCGAGGTGGTGCCAGGCGGCGGGCATGGCGACGCGGCCGCGGGGGGTGCGCATGAGGAGGCCCTCGCGGATGAGGAAGGGCTCGTAGACGTCCTCGACGGTCTCGGTGGGCTCGGACACGCTGATCGCGAGGGTGGACAGGCCGACCGGACCGCCTCCGAAGCGCTCGCAGAGGGCGCTGAGCAGGGCTCGGTCGACCTTGTCGAGGCCTCGCTGGTCCACCCCGAACACCTTCAGGCCGGCCTCGGCCGCGGCCGCATCGACCACGCCGGTGCCGCGGACCTCGGCGAAGTCCCGCACCCGGCGCAGGAGGCGGTTGGCGATGCGTGGGGTGCCGCGGGCGCGCCGCGCGATCTCCCGGCAGCCGTCCGCGTCGACGGGGACGTCGAGGATGCCGGCCGCCCGGGTGACGATGGACTCCAGGTCCGACGGCTCGTAGTAGTCCAGCCGGGCGACCAGCCCGAAGCGGTCGCGCAGCGGGCCGGTGATGAGACCCGTACGGGTGGTGGCGCCGACCAGGGTGAAGCGGGGGACGTCCATGCGGATCGAGCGGGCGGCCGGGCCCTTGCCCAGCACGATGTCGAGCTGGAAGTCCTCGATGGCCGGGTAGAGCACCTCCTCGACCGCTCGGGAGAGCCGGTGGATCTCATCGATGAAGAGGACGTCGCCCTCCGACAGCTGCGAGAGGATCGAGGCCAGGTCTCCCCCGCGCTCGAGCGCCGGGCCCGAGGTGACGTGGATGTCGGCATCCATCTCGGTGGCCACGATGCTGGCGAGCGTGGTCTTGCCCAGGCCGGGCGGACCGGCGAACAGCAGGTGGTCGGCGGCCTGACCGCGGCGGCGGGCCGCCTCCAAGATGATGGCCAGGTGCTCCTTGAGCTCGGCCTGACCGACGAAGTCCTCCAGCGTGCGCGGCCGGAGGCTGACCTCGTCGGACAGCTCCTGGGGCTCCAGCGGTTCGGGGACCAGCAGTTCCTCGCGCACGGTCAGCGGGCTCCGGCCAGGCGCCGCAGCGCCTCCTTGAGCAGCACGCCGGCGTCGCCCTCAGGCAGTTCCCGGGTGGCCTCGGCGATCTCCTCGGGCAGGTAGCCCAGCTCGGCCAGCGCCCCCCGGACGTCGGCCCGCACCGCCATGGCGCTGCCGGCGGGCGCAGCATCGACCATCGCCGATCCCGAGGCCGCCTCCCCGAGCGGGATGTCGAGCTTGGTCTTGAGCTCGATGAGCAGGCGCTGGGCGGTCTTCTTGCCGACCCCGGGCACGAGGCACAGGGCGGCGACGTCGTCGTCGGCCAGCACCCGCACGAGGTTGACCGGCGGGTGCACCGAGAGGATGGCCATGGCGAGCGCCGGTCCCACACCGTGGGCGCCGATGAGTGCCTCGAACACGTCACGCTCGTCCTTGGAGGCGAAGCCGTAGAGCGTGTCGGCGTCCTCCCGGACGTGGTGGTGGACCCAGGCGAAGACCTCGCCGCCCACATCGCCCAGCCGGGCGGACGTGGCCGGTCCGGCCTGGACCCGATAGCCCACGCCGTTGACCTCGATGAGGATCTCACCGTCGAGGGAGCGGTCGAGGAGCGTGCCCCGCAGCGACCCGATCACGACCGGGCTCCTGCGGCGGCGATGCGGGCCAGGGCCGGGGCGTGTGCCAAGTGGCACAGCGCCAGGGCCGCGGCATCGGCGGCATCGGCGGGACGGGGCGGGGACGCGAGCCCCAGCAGTCGTTGGACCATCATCTGCACCTGCTGCTTGTCGGCGGCACCGTCGCCGGTGACCGCGAGCTTGACCTCGTTGGGCGAGTACTGGACGACCTGGCACCCCGCGGCCACAGCTTCGGCCATGGCCAGGCCGCTGGCCTGGCCGACCGACATGGCGGTGCGCACGTTGTTCTGGAAGAAGATGCGCTCCACGGCCACGACGTCGGGCTGGATCTCGGCGATGAGCGACCGCAGCTCGGCCTGGAGCTCCGCCAGCCGGTGCGGCAACGGGTCCGCCGGCGCCGTGCGGATCACGCCGATGGCGCGCGCCGCGAGGCCACCGGAGCCGCTGGAGACGGCGCCGTAGCCACAACGCGAGAGGCCGGGATCGATGCCCAGGACGAACACAGGTTCGATCGTAGCCACGTCGACCCGCACCTCGGTGGACCCACGGCAGCCTGACACGGGTCAACAACGGCGGTGACCAGCCGATGGACTCGGGTGACCGCCACCCCCACCCCTGACGCGACGACCGCCGCGCCGGTCGTCGAGCTCGGCGGCGTCCGTCGCCGTTTCGGCCAGGTCGACGCGCTGGCCGGCCTCGACCTCGAGGTCCCCGCCAACCGCATCACCGTGCTCCTCGGCCCCAACGGCGCCGGCAAGACCACCGCCATCCGCATGATCACCGGCGCGCTGGACCCCCACGCGGGCCGGGTGCGCACGTTCGGCCTCGACCCGTCGGTGCACGGCGAGGAGGTCCGCCGCCGCTGCGGCGTCGTGTCGGCCAAGCCGGCGCTGTACGACCGTCTCGACGGCCACGCCAACCTGGCGTACTCCGCCGAGCTGTACGGCCTGGGGCGCGGCGACCACATCGACCGCCGCATCCGTGACGCGGCGGCCCGGTTCGGCATCGAACACGCGCTGGACAAGCGCGTCGGCGGCTTCTCGACCGGCATGAAGACCCGCCTGGCCCTCGCCCGCTCGATCCTGCACGAGCCCGACCTGCTGCTCTTCGACGAGCCGACGTCGGGCCTCGACCCCGAGTCGAGCCACGCCGTGCTCGACATGATCCGCGAGATGACCGACGACGGACGCACCGTCGTGATGTGCACCCACCTGCTGCTCGAAGCCGAAGGGCTCGCCGACAAGGTCATCGTGATGGAGGCCGGCGACGACCTCGTGTCGGGCACCCCCACCGACCTCACCCGCCGGTTCTGGCCCGGCACCGTGGTCCTGGTGGGCGCCGAGGAGGCTGTCGACGCCGCGGTGCTCCGAGCCATCCCCGGCATCCGCCAGATCGAGCCCGACACGGATCCGAACCAGGTCCGCCTGCACCTCGACGGCGACCACCGCACGCCCGAGGTCATCACCGCCCTGGTCGCCAACGGCATCCGCCTCACCCGCATCGAGCCCATCAGCCCGACGCTCGAAGACCTCTACTTCGCCGTGCGCACCAAGAAGCCCATCGCGGGCGAGATCGCCGAAGACGGGGGCCGGCGGCTCGCGGAGCCCGCCCACGTCACCGATCGGAACCGCCAGGTCGCCGCCCTCACCGGTTGGCCCGGCTCGGAAGGACCCCGATGACCGCCCCGACCCTCCCGGCCCCCACCGCCGCCACCGCCTCCGTCGGCTCCCGCAAGGGCTGGCGGGACCTCAGCTGGCGGCGGGTGAAGATCGTCGCCCGCTCCGACATGCGCCAACTGATCGAGGACAAGGGCTTCTGGATGCCGATGGTGTTCCTTGGCGCCATCTTCTTCCTCATCATCCCGACCGTCCTGCTGCTGACGATCACCCAGATCGGCAACGTCGAGGTCGTCAGCCAGATGTCCAAGACCCTCGAGGTCCTGCCGCAAGCCGCGCAGGACCAGATCGAGGGCCAGTCGCCCGAGGGCAAGACCGCGTACGCGCTGGCCGTGTTCCTCCTCGCGCCCATCGCCATCGTCGTCCCGCTCACCATCTCGACCGCCATCGGCGCGTCGACCATCGTCGGCGAGCGCGAGCGGGGAACCGGCGAGTTCCTCGCCCACTCCCCCGCGCACGAGCGGGAGATCTACCTCGGCAAGCTGATCGCCAGCCTCGTACCGGGGTACGCCACGACGCTCGCCGGCTTCGGCGTCTACTCGCTGATCGTGAACCTGCTGGTCGGGCCGGAGGTGGGCGGCTGGTTCTTCCCGACCCAGTCCTGGTGGGTGCTCATGTTGTGGGTCGTGCCGCCGTTCCTGGCCCTCACGCTGTCGATCGTGCTGCGCCTGTCCGCCCGGGTGAAGTCCACCGCCGCCGCCCAGCAGGCCGCCGGCCTGGTGACCCTGCCGATGATCGCCATCGCCTACAGCCAGAGCACCGGCGCCCTCTTCGGTGCCAGCTCGTCGGGCTTCGTCATCGGCGTCATCGCCTGGATCCTGGCCATCGTCGGCCTCTCCCGAGGCATGCGCGCCGTGAGCCGGTCCCGGCTGCTCGGCGTCAACGACGGCGTCTGACCCTCGATCTGGTAGCCACGTCTCCGTGATCCACCTGCACGAGGAGACCCGGACCGAGGCGCTCGACATCGACCAGCTGCGCCGATCCATCGGGGCCGGGCTGGACGCGCTCCGCGAGCTGGACATCACCGAAGCGGGCGTCGTGGCGGCGCACGGCGGGCCCAGACGAGCAGGCTTGCGCCTCACCAAGGGCCGACACCCCCTCCCTGGCGCTGCCTACCGGCTCACGACTGCGGGCACCGTGGTCGTCGAGGGCGAGACGGTCCACCGCACCACCGAGACCGACGTCGAGGTACTCACCGACACCCCGGACCTGGTGCAGCTGCAGGGCCGCACCGTCGGCTCCAAGGAGTCGTGGGCCGTCACCCTGAGCCCGGCGACGATGCCGACGCAGCTCACGATCGACCTCATGGGCACGGTCGAGGCATCGATCGACATCGATCTCGAGCACCTGCCCGGCGGCCCGGACCCGCAGGTGGAGGCCACGGTGCTCCACCGGTTCGCCGCCGCCGAGGGAACGGTGGCCGTCGCCGTCGACGCGACCGACCCGACAGCCCGGTGGCGGTGGACGGTCCGCGCCGAGGGCCGGGGCCGCTCCATCGTGCGTCCCATCGCCTCGCTCGCCTGGCTCTTCACCCGACGCCGGGTGAAGGCGGAGGTCGGTCGACTCCTCGACGATGCCCTCGTCGAGGGCGTCGCCGGGCTGGCGAGCGTGCTCAGCGAGCAGGGCTCCGACGTCGACGCCGGTGCCCGCCGCACCATCGATGCGCTGATCGACGAGCTGCCCGAGACCTTGCCCGGAACGACCGCCTGAGGATCAGCCTCCGGGACCCGGGGGTGCCGGAGGTCGGGCCCAGCTGCCGCCGTCGGGATCGATGGTCGGGGGCGATGGCGGGATCTCCCACCGGCTCTCCATCGCCGTTCCGAGGTCTCCGGTGGAGCCCTCGCCATCTGCCACCTCGGGGACCTCGCCAAGGGTGGCGAACGCGCACCAGGCCACGTAGCCAGCGATCACCGCGGTGACGACGAGCGGTGCGATGGATGCGAGCCGGGTCACCAGATCGTCACCCACCGGCCAGCCCACCCGGATGGCCCCGTCATCGGCGCCTATCACGGTCAAGGCCGCGCTCACCGCGGCCAGACCGGCGGCCACGAGGCCGACCACCACCAGCGAGCGCAGCACCGCCGCGCCTCGACGACTGACGCGATCCCCGGGGCCGAGCGTCACCAGCAGGAGGGCGACCAGCAGCGCGCCGGCGACGAGCAGGTTGACCGACGAGCCGGCGATCCGCCCACCTCGCTGAAACCACTGCGAGGGGGCGACGCTCCCGGCCCGAAGGTCTCGAACTGGCCGAGCTGTGCCCGGGCGGTTGCGAACGCAGAGATGATGACGACGACGGCCGAGAGGACCAGGAGCGCCGCCAGCGCTTCGAGGCGGACTTGCCAGGGCTCGGCGTCGGTCGCCGGGGGCGGGGCCAGGGGGGCCACGGCAGGATCGGTCATGTCGCGCTCCTTCGCTCATCGGGGTTGAGCCAGCGGATGCTGAAGGCCGCCACGGCGGCGCACAGGAGCGCCTGCACGACGAGGCGGGCGGCGGTGGACCAGCGGACGGCCTGCCACGCGTCGCCTGGCAGGCCGTAGGTCCACTCGGTGAGCAGGTCGATCGCGGTCACGAGGAACGCCGATCCCTGGCTGAGGGCGGCCACGACCAGGATCGTTCCCAGCATCGGCACCGAGACGACCGGGCGGTCGGCGCGACCTCGCAGGGCCAGCACCCCGAGGCCCAGGGCACCGGCGAGCAGGGCCGGGCCGAGCAGGTCGGACGAGTTGGCCGCGCCCATGAACGGCACCACCACCCGTGAGGGTCCGTCCTCCATCCCGTCGAGGAGGCCCGCGTACACGAGCGCGCCGCTGACCGGCACGACGAGGGCGGCGATGGCGAGGAGGAGCGCGAGCACCTGTCGCTGGTGGATCCGCCGGGTTGCCATCGAGCGCTGAAGCTACCCGAGTGCCGCGGCGCTGGCGGCACGAATCGCCTCGACCAGCTCGTCGGTGGTCCGGAAGGTCGACCCGGCGTATCCGCGGTGGACGTAGGTGAGGGTGCCGGTGCCGTCGACCACGAAGACGCAGCGCCGGTAGAAGCCCACCGGGCCGAGCACCCCGTAGGCCTCGGCGAGGGACTTGTCGACGTCGGCCAGCAGCGGGAACGCGAACCCGCCCTGGTGGGCCGCGAACCCCTCGTGGCTGTCGAGGTCTTCCGGGCTGATGGCCAGGAGCTGCGCATCGAGGGCGAGGAACTGGTCGATGTCGTCGGTGTAGCTGTTGAGCTGGCGGGTGCAGACCGGCGTGTTGTCCCCCGGGTAGAAGATCAGCACCACCGGCCGCCCGGCGAACTCTTCGAGGGTGTAGGTCCGCCGGACCCCGTCGTGCGTGCCTGGCGCGGAGAACGGTGGTGCCGGGTCGCCGGCGGTGACAGCCATGGTCCGACCTTAGGTGTCAGTCCAGCTGGGCGAGGATCTCGTCGGAGATGTCGAAGTTGCCGTAGACGTCCTGCACGTCGTCGAGGTCTTCGAGGTGGTCGATGAGGTCGAGCACCTTCTTGGCCGAGCCGACGTCCTCGATGGCCACGAGGTTCTGGGCGATCATCGCCAGGTCTCCGGACTCGACCTTGAACCCGGCCTCCTCGACGGCGGTGCGGACCTTGTGGAGGTCGTGCGGATCGGTGGTGACCCGCCAGATCTCGCCTTCCTTCACGATGTCCTCGGCTCCGGCGTCGATGGCGGCGAGCATGAGGTCGTCCTCGTCTACAGAGCCGTCGACCGCCAGCACGCCCTTGCGGTCGAACTGCCAGGCCACCGCGCCGGGCTCGGCCATGGAGCCGCCGCGCTTGGTGAAGGTGGACCGCACGTCGGAGCCGCTGCGGTTGCGGTTGTCGGTGAGCACCTCGATGAGCAGCGCCACGCCTCCGGGCGCGTAGCCCTCATAGGTGATCTGCTCGTAGTTGACGCCCTCGAGCCCCCCGGTGGCGCGCTTGATGGCCTTCTCGATGGTGTCGAGCGGCACCGAGGAGTCCCGGGCCTTCTGGTACATGGTCCGCAGCGACGGGTTCATGTCCGGGTCGGGACCGCCCTCGCGGGCCGCCACCTCGACCTGGCGGATCAGCTTGGCGAAGACCTTCGCCCGCTTGGCATCGGTCGCGCCCTTCTTGTGCTTGATCGTGGCCCACTTGGAATGGCCGGACATGCTGATCTCCTCGTCGACACCGATGTCGGGATGACGAGGAT
>CAZCVS010000090.1:0-9737 GCA_964501845.1 uncultured Iamiaceae bacterium | reverse complement strand
CCGCGCTTCCACCGGTCGCGCTGCTCGGTGACGCCCTTGAGGGTCTGCGAGTAGAAGGCGAAGTGCTCGTCGACGAACGGAGCGGAGAGGTACGGCGCCGCGCCGACGGCGACGTGGAAGGTGAGCCAGGCCTGCCAGTCGGCGAGGGGCACCTCGGCGAGGGCCTCCGACAGCGCCGTGAGGTAGCTCGGCTGGCGCACCAGGACCTCGGCCAGCTCGTCGCCGGTCGCACCGAGGCCCTCGGCCCAGGCGGCCCAGTCGTAGGCGGGCGCCAGCTCCGCGAGCTCGGCGGACGACGTGAGGTTGTACGACGCGATGACGTCGCGGGACCGGACCCGGTCCCAGTGGCCGGCCGCCAGGCGGGTCTCCAGCGCCAGGACGCGAGCGGCTCCGTCGAGAGCCTGGTCCTCGCTCAAGCCCACGAGCTGGAGGATCCGGGCGATGTGGGCGGCGTAGGCCTCGCGGATCGCGGCGAAGCCGTCCTCCCGGTAGAAGGACTCGTCGGGGAGGCCGATGCCGCCCTGGATCAGGTTGACGATGTTGCGGTCCGACTGCCGGTCATCGGTGTTCACGTAGGCGTCGACCAGGCCGCCGCCGCCGTCGCGCTGGAGGCGGCCCACCAGCCCGACCAGCTCCGACGCGTCGGACAGCGCGGCGATGGCGGCGAGGTCATCGGCGATCGGCGCCGCGCCCAGCGCATCGACGCGCTCGACGTCGAGGAAGCTGGCGGAGAGGTCGCCCAGCTTGCGCCGGTCCGGGTCCAGGTCGGCCTCGCCGGCCTCCACCGCGTCGCGAGCCTCGGCCAGGATCTCGCCCACGATCTCCTCGGCCTCCAGCGCCAGGTCGATGAACCCGCCGCTCACGGCGAGGTCACCGGGGATCTCGGTCTCGTCGAGCCAGGTCCCGTTCACGTGCCCAAAGAGGTCGTCTTGGGGCCGGATGCCGGCGTCGATGCCCTCCAGTGCGGCGTCGGTGGTGGTCACGTCGTCGTCTCCGTCCGGTCGTGCATCAGGTCGTCGGGTCGCAGCTCCTGCGAAGCCGCGCATCGTACCGGCCCAAGATGGGCCTCAGGCGGGCCTCACGCGGGGCGGGACACGTCGCGGTTGGGGTTCGGCGGGGGAGCGGTGAAGCCCTCGCCGGGCGTCCAGCCGCTGGCGACGATGTCCTCGATCACGTGGGTCATGTTCAGCAGGTCCTCCTCGTAGGAGAACCGGCCGTCGCCGGCGTAGAGGAGGGTCGAGTAGCCGGACTGCGTCCAGCGGGTGCCGTCGGGCCTGGTGCCGGGCAGCTCCTGCGTCCACTTGATCACCACCTGATCGCCGTCGATGGCGATGAACTCGATCGGGAACGACCAGTCCTCCAGGCCGGTCATCGACTCCTCGATGAACGTGTGGATCTCGTCGCGTCCCTCGATGCGGCCCCACGCGGGGTCGATGTAGACGGCGTCGTCGGTGAACAGGTCGGCGAGCGCGGTCCACGGCTGCTCGCCGCGCCCGATGGCCTCGCGCAGCGAGCGGTAGCGGTCGACCGCGGCGGCGACCTCGTCGTGGGGGTGGGGCACAGCAGCGTCCTTCGGTCGGGGGGTCGGCCGCATCCTGACACCCCGTCAGGGCCGTCGCTCGGCCGTCAGGCGAAGACGGCGCCGATGCGGTCGATGACCTGCTGCTCTTCGTCGCTCGTGCCCTTGGCGGCGTCGGCGATGGCCTTGGCGATGTCGGTGAACCAGGCCTTCACGCCGGCGGCTTCGTCAGCGGGGAGCTTGTCGAGCGCCTTGGCCGCCGTGGGCAGGTCGCCCAGGAGGGAGTCGACCATGGCCGGGACCGTGGGTGCCTTGTGGTGCTTGGCGTCCGAGCGGGCTTGCTTGCTCTTGGCGACCTCGGTGATCTCGGCGATCAGGCCGTTGGCCGCGCCGTGGTCCGGCGGCATGGCGATGGCCTTGGCCGACGCCGCCGACTCCTTGATCATGGAGATGGGACCATGCGGTCCGACGGCAGCCATCGCCATCGAGATGAGCAGCGGGGCCTCGCTCACGGCCTCCCACTCGTCATCGGTGAACACGCTCTTGTCGGACACGTCGGCACTCCCTGGTCGATGGACGCGCCGACCCTATCGGTGCCGGTCGCGCGGCTTCGCCCGACGGCCCGTGGCGATCCCGTTCGTCGTGGTGACGGCCGCGGCGGGGGCGGGCGCGGGTCAGGGGTTCTGGAGGTCCCGGTGGACGAAGGCCCACCAGCCGACCAGGAGCCCGACGAGGGCCAGGACGAACGGCAGGGCCACGCTCGCGGTGAGGCCGTCGAGGAGCATGGCGTCGTCGATGTACCAGCGCCACGGGGAGACCCAGGTGAGCGCCTCCAGGCTGCCGGTCGAGTCCGAGAGCGTGTAGAGCACGTAGCCCCCGAGGGCGATGCCGGCCGCGATGCCCGTGGCCAGCCCCTTGCGCCCGGTGACGCCGCCGATCAGGTAGGCCACGCCGAGCGATCCGAGGGCGACGGCGAACGCGGCGAACGTGCCGGCCGCGATGTCGCCGGCCGTGGCGCCGGGTTGGGTGACCACCGTGCCGTCTGGGGCCGTGGTGGACACGGCGTCGTCGAGCCCGAACGCGGGGATCGACGCGATGAGCGACAGGGCCGACAGCGCCGAGACGAAGGCGAGGACGGTCACCGCCGCGGCGAAGCGGCTCAGGGCGACCGTGGTGCGGGTCACCGGCTTGGACAGGAGGTACTCCAGCGCGCCGGTCTCCTCGTCGCCGGCGAGGGCCGCCGACCCGAGGGCGATGCCCAGCGCGATCAGCGTCATCGGCAACACGTTGGCGTAGAGCGAGATCCAGAGGTAGCCGAGCGGAGAGCTGGGGTCGATCCCCGCGCTGAGCCCCATCAGCGAGCTCATGGCGCCGCTGCTGTCGCCCAGCGCGCTCGTCTCGGAGTTGCTGAGCGACGGGTAGAACGCCGCCGTCAAGACGATCACGGCCACCAGCCCGAGCGTCCACACGATGGTGGACAGCCGGCGGTCGATCATCCACCGGCGGTAGATGCGCAGCCCGGGCCTCACGGCTTGGCCCCCGACCCGAACAGCTCGAGGAACACGTCGTCGAGGTCGCGGGTGGTGGTCTGGACCTGCTCCACGCCGAGCTCGCCGGCCCGCAGCATCAGCGCGGCGACGGAGCCCGTGACCGAGACGACGAGATCGCCGTCTTCGGCATGGACGCTGGTCACTCCGGCGATGGCCTCCAGCTCGGATGCGGCGACGGGCTGGGGGAACGTGAGGCGGATCGTGCCCGTCGCCTGGTGGCGGAGCTCGGTCATGGGGAGCTCCTTGGCGAGCGAACCGCTCCGGAGCAGCCCGACCCGGTCGGCCACCCGCTCGACCTCGGCCATCACGTGCGAGGTGAGCCAGATGGTGGCGCCCTGCTCCTTGCGCTCCGCGAGGAGGTTCCGGAACTCCTCCTGGAGCACGGGATCGAGCCCGCTCGTCGGCTCGTCGAGGATCAGCAGCTCGGGGTTGCCCATGAACGCGAGCACCAGGCCGACCTTGCGCCGGTTGCCGGTGCTGAGCTGGCGGACCGGTCGGGACGGGTCGAGCCCGAACCGCTCGACGAGCGAGGCCCGGTCCGGGTCGTGGCTCACGCCGGAGAACCCACCGAAGAAGTCGAAGGCGTCGTCGCCGGTCATGGAGCGGGGCAGGTTGAGGTCGCCCGGCAGGTAGCCGACTCGGGCGCGGATCTTCGGGTCGCGGCCGCTGCCGCCGAGCACGGTGGCGGTCCCGGCGGTCGGTCGGATGAAGTCGAGCAGCATGCGGGCCGTGGTCGACTTGCCGGAGCCGTTCAGGCCCAAGAACGCGTAGCACTCGCCCTGCTGCACCGACAGGTCCAGCCCGTCGACGGCGACCAGGTCGCCCCACTGCTTGGTGAGGCCCCGGGTCTCGATCACAGCCGCCACACCCCGAGTCTGGCGCGCCTGCGCCGCAAGGTGCAGGGATGGTGCGGGTCAGCTCCGGTCAGGCCCACGGTGGAAGGTCGACCACCACGCGCTCGAGCTCGCTGGCAACCGTGCCGAAGCGGCCGTCGTCCGCCAGCCAGGCCCGGTGGGCTGCGGTCGCCTCGCCCCGGGAGCGGGCCACGTAGTTCCACCACATCACGACCGGCTCGGGGAACGGCTCGCCGCCGAGGAGCATGACCCGGGCGGAAGGGGTCGGCGCCAGATCGAGCTGACCCCTCCCGGGAGCGAGGTAGCCGAGGTGGCCCGGCGTGAGCGGGGCATCGTCCACCGTCACCGCGCCGTCCAGCACGACCAGCCCGTGCTCGAACGCCGGATCCAGGCCGACGGTGCTCGGCCCGTCGAGCACGAGCTCGGCGCCGACCATCGGTGAGTCGATGCGAGCCGGGCTGGTGACCTCGGCGAGGGTGCCGACGAGCACGGTCGCCCGGCCCGCCGGCAGGTCGAGCACGGGCAGCTGGGCATGGTGCTCGAAGGCGGGGTCGCCGTTGCGGGTGGCCTCGGGCTGGGCCATCCAGAGCTGGATGCCCTCGATCGGTCCGGTGTAGGAGCCGGTCGCCTCCTCGGAGTGCGACACGCCCCGGCCGGCCGTCATCAGGTTCAGCTGGCCGGGGGCGATGAGCTGCTCGGTGCCGAGGCTGTCGTGGTGGAGGACCTCGCCCTGGGTCAGCCAGGTGACGGTCTGGAGACCGCAGTGGGGGTGCGGTCCGACGTCGAGGCCGTGGGTGGGCGTGGCGTCGGCCGGTCCCATGTGGTCGGCGAAGCACCAGGCGCCGACGGTGCGCCGCTGGCGACGGGGGAGGGCCCGCCGCACGGTGACGATCCCGACGGTGGCCAGGGCGCTGTCGGTGATCTCGATGGCCACGGGTTGCTCCGGTCCTCGGCGTCAACGGTCGGACCCAGGATGCCAGGGCTGGGGCCGCTCCCGGTCTGCCGTTCGGCACGGTGCGAGCGAGGACCTTCGCCTCTAGTTGGTCGAAGGCCTGGTCCGTACGGTCGAGGTGAGCAGGTCGCCCGGCCGGCTCGGATGGAGGGAACTGCCATGAGCGACCAGACCGAAGGAACAACCGAACCACCCGCCAGCTCCGACGAGGACCTGGTCCGCATCCCGCGCCGTCGGGTCGACGAGATCCTGATCGGCTTCGGGGTCGTCGCCACCCTCGTGTTGGGGGTGACCGGTGGCCTGCTCCTGTGGGGCGCCAACTTCTCCAACGACTACGTCCACGACGAGCTGGCCTCCCAGAACGTGTTCTTCCCGGAGAAGGAAGAGCTCGTCGAGGAAGGCCGCGAGGACCTGGTGAAGTACGCCGGCGAGCAGGTCACGACCGGCGCCGAGGCCCAGGCCTACGCCAGCTTCATCGGCGGGCATCTCGAGGGGATCGCCGACGGCAAGACCTACTCCCAGATCGATGATCGCGGTGCGGCGGCGGCGGTCCAAGAAGCCGAGGAGGCCGGTGCGAGCGAGGCCGAGATCGCCGAGCTCCAGGCCACCGCTGACCAGCTCAAGGGCCAGCGGGACACGCTGTTCAAGGGCGAGACCCTCCGCGGCCTGCTGCTGTCGGCCTACGCCTGGTCCACCATCGGCACGATCGCCGGCATCGCCGCCTTCGTCGTCTTCGGTGCTGCGGTGGTCATGGCCGGGCTCACCGTTGCCGGGGTCATCCACCTCCGTCGCACCACGCACCGAGCCTCCGCCTCCGCCTGAGCGGAAGGTCGGTCGGCTCGATGGGCCAGGCTCGGGGACGCCCCCGAGCCTGGCCCTTCGACGTTTGGCGGTCAGGCCGTCGCGGTCAGGGCGTCAGGGCGTCGTGACGGTGGGGCCGTCGAAGGTGTCGACGGTGGCGAAGGACTCGACGGGGTCGCGACGCAGGTTCCTCGGGCGCTTCACCGGGTAGCCGAGGGCGAGGACGGCGGCGACGGCGAACTCGTCGGGGACCCGCAGGAGCTCGCGGACCTCGGGCTCGCGGGTGGTGGCCATCGTGGTCACGACGCCGCCGAGGCCCTCGGCGTGGGCCGCGAGGAGGATGCTCCAGACGAACGGGTACACGGATGCTCCGCCCACCAGCGTGTAGCGGCCGAGGTCCCGGTCGGTGCCAGCGAGCAGCCGGAGGTCGGCCAGGATCACGGCCATCACCGGGACCTCGTCGAAGTGGGCGGCGAAGCCTCCCGCAGCCGTGAGCGCCTCGTCGCCGGTGAGCTGGCGGGCCCGGGCGGTGGCGGCGGCCTCGGCGTCGGGATCGCCGATCGGGGCCCACGGCTGCACGCCCGCCTTGCGCATCTCCAGGTACTCGAGCCAGCCGGGCACGTAGAGGTCCCGCATGCCGCGGCGCAGCGCCGGATCCTCGACGAGCACGACGCGCCAGGACTGCTGGTTGCCGCCGTTGGGCGCGAAGCGGGCGGTGTCGAGCACGCGGGCCATCACGTCGCGGTCCACCGGCCGGTCTTCGAACTCGCGCACCGCGCCCGTGCTGCGGAGCGTCTCGATCAGGTCCATGGGGTCGTCCTCGTCGTCGTGCGGTGGCAGGGGGGCGAGCAGGTGTCCGCGGCGCGGATCAGCGGACGCTCATGCCGTACATCTCGCCGAGCGGATCGGCGATGAGCTCGATGCGCTCGCCGTCGGGACCGGCGAAGTAGATCGACACCTCGTCGATGTGGGCGTAGCCGATCCCGTGGTCGTCCAGCTTGGCCTTCAGGTGCGCCCACCGGGTGGGTTCGACCGAGATGCACAGGTGGTGCAGGCCGCCGAGGACCTCGGCGTAGGGACCGAGGTCGAGCCCAGGCATGTCGAAGAAGGCGAGGCAGTTGCCGTTGCCGATGTCGAAGAAGAAGTGCGTCGAGCCCCGGTAGTCCCGGTTCTCGAACAGCTGGGTCAGCGGGAACTCGAGGAGCCCCTGGTAGAAGTCGATGGTCGTCTCGACGTCGTGGCACAGCAGGGCGACGTGGTGCACGCCCCGGGCCGAGGAGGCCGGCCGCCCGCCGTCGGGGCCGAGGTGCTTGCGGCGCAGCTCCTCCCACTCCTCGGTGCGGTCGATGTCGGCCCCGTGGGTCGGCCTGGTGTGTGCCATGTGCTCGTCTTCCGTGCGATGCCGGTCACCGCCGAGGCTACGACGGATCGCCGGCCTCAACCCGGGGTGGGTCCGTGCCGACAGGGAACCTGATGAGCGTGCAGGAGATCCCCGACGTCGACCGTCGCGGTGACGCCGACGCCGCGGCCGTCCTGCCCACGAGGCGGGTGGCGTTCGAGTACCCCGAGGACACGAACCCGATGTGGGTGCCGCACCAGCCCGAGTTCGCCGCGGCCGCCAACGCCATCTCGCTCGGGATGCCGTACGCCGAGCCGCTGTTCATCCGGGCCGTGCGCTCCACCTACGACCGCATCGACGACGACCTGCGGGCTCGCTCGGACTCCTACGTCCGCCAGGAGACCGGTCATCACACCCAGCACAAGCGGTTCAACGACATCGTGTCGGCCCGCTACCCGGGCACGCTTCGGGTGCAGCGTCTGATGAAGCGCAACTCGGACTGGGTGTGGCGCCGCAGTCCCCGCTTCCGGGTGGCGTACGCCGCGGCGGGCGAGACCATCTCCTACGGCGTCGCCCGGTGGACCGAGGCGCACCTGGGCGAGGTCTTCGACCGGGCGGACCCGGTTCCGGCCACCCTCTTCCTCTGGCACCTCGCCGAGGAGATCGAGCACAAGGCCAACACCTACGACGTGTTCGAGGCCACCGACGGGTCGCGCCTGCGGTACGCCTGGGCGGCGTTCATCGGCTTCGTCACCATCGCCTGCTTCACCGCGCTGGGCGCGCTGGTGCAGCTCCACGGCGAGAAGCGGCTGCGGTACCCGCTCACCTGGTTCCGCCTGGCGAAGCTCGCCGTCTCGCTCGCCTTCGTCCTGGTCCCGACCGTGGTCATCTCGTCGCTGCCCGGTCACCATCCCGACGACTTCACCGACCCGATCTACCTTCCGGCCTGGCTCACCCAGTACGACCCGGAGACGGGCACCATGCCGCTGTGGGGCGCCGAGTAGGCGTGGGCACGCGGCGGTGTGCCCGATGCCCGGTTTGCCGGAGCACGGTGCCGGGCAAGGGGGGTCATGTCCGCTGACCGCACCTCCTTCGCCTTCGACCCGCGCTACCGCCTCGCCGCCCGCCTGTTCGGGGTGACGCCCGCCAACGCCTACGTCGAGCTCGACGACGACCGCTTCACCGCTCGGTTCGGGCCGTGGGTCGTCGACACGCCGCGGTCCAACATCACGGGTGCGGGGGTCAGCGGGCCGTACTCGGTGGTCCGCACCATCGGCGGGGCGCACCTCTCGTTCGCCGACCGGGGCCTCACCTTCGCCACCAACGACCGGGCGGGCGTCTGCATCGAGTTCCGCGAGCCCGTGACCGGGATCGACCCCTTCGGCAAGATCCGCCACCCCGGCCTCACCGTGACCGTGGCCGACCCCGAGGCCCTCGTGGCCGAGCTGACGACCGGGACTCCGGTCCTGCGGACGGATCTGGACCGTCAGGAGGCGGAGCAAGAGGCGGCCGACGACCTCGTCGACGTGGTCGAGGACCACACGGCCTGACCGAGGCTGACCCCGGACGCGAAGGGGCCCCGGCCGCTCCAGGTCGTCGAGGCCGAGTCCGGCCAGGTCACGCCGCCCGAGGCCGCCGGTGTGGGCGACCTGGCCTGGTCGCCGGACGGCAGGCGGATCGCCTTCTCCACGACCGCGAACGTCGACAGCGACGTCTGGGTCGTCGGCGCCGACGGGTCGGACCCGAAGAAGGTGTCGACGACGCCCGGCTCGCGCCAGCCGGTCTGGTCGCCCGACGGGAACCTGCTGGCCATCAGCGCTCAGCCGCTCGACGCCGACACGACCGGGATCTTCACGCTCGATCCCGCCACGGGCGAGACGATCGAGGTCGCGGACACCGAGTACCACGACGGGTTCCCCGTGTGGGCACCGGACGGCGCGTCGATCTCCTTCGTCTCGGCCGTCCCCAACGACGACGCCGACGGGGGCAGCGCCGACGACATCTACCGGGCGGATCTCGATGGCGGAGAGCCCGAGGTGGTCGTCGCCGACGCCATCAGCATCGAGTCCGAGCTGTCCTTCACACCGGACGGCAAGCTCATCGTCTTCTCCGTCCAGCGCCTCGGTGACAAGGAGGTCTCCGTCGCCAACGCCGACGGCACCGGCGCCATCCCCGTGAGCCGGAGCGAGCGCAGCGACTCCTGGGGCGCCTGGCGCCCCGGCACGGGCCCCGCTTCGAAGTAGCGGGTTCGTTGCGTGGGCTCGGCGGGTCCGGGTGGCGAGCGCATCCGCGATGCCGCTCAAGCAGAGCGCTCCCCTTGCTACGCGTTGGTACGTGACCGGTCGAGGCGATGGCGGCCCTGCTGAAGGGGGTCGTCGTGGGAACTTGTCCGCCGACGAGATCGGACATGGGATGGGTTGAGAAGCGGTGGCTTCACTGTCAGACCCCTCCCGTATCATCAAACACATGTTCGATCAGTCGAGGGATCTGGCACGGGAGGCGCGGCGGGCGAAGGCCCACGCCCTGCTCGACGCGGTCCTCGATCTCGATCCCCGCACGGCTCCCGGCTCCGAGCTGACCCGGGCGGTGGAGTCTCGGGCGGAGCTGGGGGCGATCGTGGACGGGGCGGTGGTGACGGTGATCGCGCAGTGGGAGGCCTCCGCGGATTGGGCGGCCGATGGCTCGGCGTCGCCGGTCGTGTCGATGGTGAACCGCACCGGCG
>CAZCVS010000089.1:0-9862 GCA_964501845.1 uncultured Iamiaceae bacterium | reverse complement strand
ACGACCTCCACGCCACGTCCGTGGTCGGCGCGGCCATCGCCCTGCACCGCGAGCTCACGGCGCCCGGCGCGGTCGGCCGGGTGCGCGTCCTGCTCCAACCGGCCGAGGAGGCCGTGCCGGGTGGAGCATCGGCCCTGGTGGCAGCGGGCGTGGTCGATGGCGTCGACACCGTCTTCGCCCTGCACGCCGACCCGTCGCGCCCGGTCGGAACGGTCGGGGTGAGCGCCGGTCCCATCACGTCCGCGGCCGATCAGATCACGATCCGCCTGCACGGTCCGGGCGGCCACACCGGCCGGCCCCACCAGACCGCCGACCTCGCCCACATCGCGGCGCGGGTCGTGGTCGACCTGCCCATGAGCCTCGGCCGCTTGTCGGACCCGCGAGACGGGCTCAACCTCACGTTCGGCTCGATCCAGGTGGGCGACGCGCCCAACGTGATCGCCACCGAGGCCCGCCTGCTGGGCTCGCTGCGCGCCTCGGGCCGGGGGGCGTGGGAGGCGGCGCCGCACCACCTCAATCGCCTGATCCCCGCCATCGTCGAACCGCTCGGCGCCACCTGGGAGCTGGAGCACCAGACGGGAGCTCCACCGGTCGTCAACGACGCGTGGGCGGCTCACCAGGTGCGCGACGCCGCGGTGGCGGTCCTCGGCGAGGACCACGTCGGCCCCACGGAGCAGAGCGCCGGCGGCGAGGACTTCTCCTGGTACGGGGACCACGCCCGACTCGGGTACTTCCGCCTGGGCGTGTGGGACCCGGCGGGGCTGCGGCTCGACCTGCACGCCGGCGGGTTCGACCTCGACGAGCGCGCCATCGTGCTGGGCTCACGGGTCCTGGCCGGGGCCGCGCTGCGCGCCCTCGCCGACCTCGCGTCGGCCTGACCCGCGTCGCTACGATCGCCCGTCCCATGGACACCGCCGACCTCGACTACGAGCTGCCCCCCTCGTCCATCGCCCAGACGCCGATCGAGCCCCGCGACGCCGCCCGGTTGCTCGTGGCCGCCGGCGACGGCTCCGTGGCCCACCGCACCGTCGCCGACCTGCCCGCCCTGCTGCAGGAGGGTGACGTCTTGCTGGTCAACGACACCCGGGTGATCCCGGCGCGCCTCCACCTGCGCAAGCCGACCGGTGGAGCGGTCGAGGTGCTGCTGCTGGAGCGCCGCCCCGAGGGCCACTGGGAGGCGCTGGTGCGGCCCAGCCGGCGGGTGGCCGACGGGACCGTCCTCCACGCCGACGCCCCGGGGGCAGCCGAGCTGGCGGTCGAGGTCGGGCACGTGATCGGCGACGACGGCCGCCGGATGGTCACCATCCACGGCGGGACCGACGACGACCTCACGGTGCTGGCGCAGGTGGGGGAGGTGCCGCTGCCGCCCTACATCCACGAGCCCCTCGCCGACCCCGAGCGCTACCAGACCGTGTACGCCGAGCACCCGGGTTCGGTCGCGGCCCCTACGGCCGGCCTCCACCTGACCGACGCCGTGCTCGACGCGTGCCGGGTCCGCGGCGTGACCGTCGCACCCATCGAGCTCACCGTCGGCCTGGGCACGTTCCGTCCCATCACCGCGGACCGGGTCGAGGACCACCCCATGCACGCCGAGCGCTACCGCATCCCCATGGCGACGCAGTCGGTGCTCACCGCTCCGACGGGCCAGGTCGTGGCGGTCGGCACCACCGTCGTGCGGGCCGTGGAGTCCTGGGCGGCCACCGGCGAAGCCGACGCCGCGACCAGCCTCTTCATCCGCGGGGACTACCCGTTTGCGGTGGTCGATCGGTTGCTCACCAACTTCCACGTGCCCCGGTCGTCGCTGCTCGCGCTGGTCGAGGCCTTCGTCGGCCCGCGCTGGAGGGACCTCTACGCCACTGCGCTCGACGAGGGCTACCGCTTCTTGTCGTTCGGCGACGCCATGCTCCTGGACCGACAGCCCCTCGACCGCTCGCACGGAGTCACCCGATGAAGCTCCACCTCCAGCTCGAGGCCACCGATGGCGCGGCTCGCACCGGGTCGATCACCACGGCCCGGGGCGTGCTGCCTACGCCGCTGTTCATGCCCGTCGGCACCCGCGCGTCGGTGAAGGCGCTCGACGCCGACGACCTGGTGGCCATGGGCATCCCGCTCATCTTGGCCAACACGTACCACCTCATGTTGCGGCCGGGCTCGGAGCTGATCGCGGACCTGGGCGGCCTGCACCGGTTCATGGACTGGCCCGGCCACGTGCTCACCGACTCGGGCGGGTACCAGATCTTCTCGCTGGAGCCGAAGGTCACGGACGAGGGCGCCACGTTCCGCTCGACCTACGACGGGACCACCGAGCACCTCAGCCCCGAGCGCGCCGCCCGGATCCAATCGGAGCTGGGCGCCGACATCCAGATGGTGCTCGACGTGTGCCCGCCGCTCCCATCGACCGATCGGGTGGTGCGCGCCGCCGTGGAGCGGACCGCAGCATGGGCGGCGCGTGGGCGGCAGGCCTTCGAGTCCGGAGCCGGGTGGCGCACGGACCGCGGCCTGGACCAGGCCCAGTTCGGCATCGCCCAGGGCGGTGTCGACCTCGCCATGCGGGCCGAGAGCGCCCAGCGCACCGTCGAGGTCGGCTTCGACGGGTACGCCATCGGCGGGCTGTCGGTCGGGGAGCCGCGTCACGAGATGCTCCCCGCGCTGGCCGCCGCGCTGGAGCACCTGCCGGTCGACCAGCCCCGCTACCTGATGGGCGTCGGCGACCCGGCCAGCATCGTCGAGGCGGTGGCGCTCGGCGTCGACCTGTTCGACTGCGTCCTGCCCACCCGCCACGCCCGCCACGGCACCGTCCTCACCGCCGAGGGGCGGCTCATGATCAAGAACCTGGCGTACGAGCGCGACGAGGGCCCCCTCGACGCAACCTGCTCGTGTCCGGTGTGCGCCCGCTACACCCGTGCCTACCTCCGCCACCTCCATCGGTTGGGTGAGCCGACCGGGGCCCGACTGCTGACCATCCACAACGTCGCCTGGCTGTCGGCTCTGGTCGTGGACCTGCGCGCCGCCATCCGCGAGGGCCGCTTCGACGCCGCCCGTCGCGCCGTGCTCGACGTGTGGGGCTGAGGGGAGGCGGGGGTGGAGCGCGCACTAGGGTTCACGAGGCTTTTTCTTGTACCTGAACGGACCCTTCGTTGCTGCCCGCCCTGATCCTGACGATCATCCTCATCCCAGTGTTCTGGGCGTTGATCATCCGACCTCAGCAGCAGCGCCAGCGGGACCACCTCGCGGTGGTCGATGCGCTGGCACCCGGCGACCTGGTCGAATCGTTCAGCGGGATCCAGGGAAGGCTCGTGGACGTGGGGCCGACCACGGTGCGGATCGAGATCGCGGACGGTGTCGTGGTGACGATGGCCCGGCTGGCGATCTCCAGCAAGCTCGACGCGGATGAGGCCGCGGCGGACCCGACCGACCCCGCGCCCGACGACGGGCCCGACACAGAAGCCGACCAGGGGACCACCCGATGAACAACCGCAGATCCCTCATCATCCAGCTGGTCCTGATCGTCCTGCTGTCGATCGGATCGGTCCTGGCCTCGCTGGCCACCAACTCGTCGCCCACCCTCGGGCTGGACCTCCAAGGCGGCTTCTCGGTGGTCCTCGATGCCCGTGAGATCAACGGCGAGCTCCCCTCGGAGGAGGCGGTCGACCAGGCCAAGGACATCATCTCCCAGCGCGTCGACGCCCTCGGCGTCGCCGAGCCTGACATCGTCCGCCAGGGGCGGACGGTCATCATCCAGCTGCCCGGCGTGACCGATCGGGCGAAGGCGGAACAGGTGGTGGGCTGCACGGCGAAGCTCGAGTTCCGCCCGGTCCTCGCGGTGACGCCCAACCCCGATGCCCTCGACACGGAGCCGACGCCGACCGAACCCGAGGGCGACGGCGAGTCGAAGGCCACGACGACCACGAAGCCGAAGGCCACGACGACCGTTCCGCCCGACGACGGCGAGGACGAGACCGGCATGGGAACCGCGGGGCTGGCGGCGGGCGAGGGCGCCCTGCCCGCCCAGTTCGCACCGACCACGACCACCACGACCGAGCCCCCCACCACGACCACCGAGCCGCCGGCCACCACCACGGAACCGGCTCCGGTCGAGACCACCACGACGGTGGCGGCCGACGGTGGGGAAGCGCCGACGCAGACCGCGGCCGGCTCGAGCGGCTGCGACACCGGCGAGCCGCTCTCGGAGGAGGCCATCGCCGCGGCCACCCCGCCGCCCGAGGGCGGGATCTTGGCCCCGTCGCAGGACGGCTCGCTCATCTACACCCTCGGCCCGGTCGGCTTCACCGGCGATGCGCTGAGCTCCGCCGACGCCGCCCTGTCGGAGGGATGGGTCGTGAACGCCTCGGTTCGCGGCAGCGCCCGTGGCGAGGCCAACGCCGCCTTCAACGCCTGCTACAACGGCGAGGCGGGGTGCCCTGCGCAAGAGGGCGGGCGAGGGTCGATCGCCATCATCCTCGACGGCGAGGTCATCTCTGCTCCCGCCGTGAACGCCCCGGACCTGGCGTCGGACAACTTCACGATCAGCGGTGACTTCGACCAGGGCGAGGCCAAGGATCTGGCGCTCGTGCTGCGCTACGGCTCGCTGCCGGTCGAGTTCGAGCAGGTCGCCCTCCAGCAGGTGTCGGCGACGCTCGGTGCGGACTCGCTGCGCTCGGGCATGATCGCCGGAGCCATCGGACTTGTGGCCGTCGCCCTCTACATGCTGCTCTACTACCGGGTCCTCGGCTTCGTGGTGCTGTCGGGCCTGGCCGTGTGGGCCGGCCTGATGTATGGGGTCGTCAGCTGGCTGTCGGTCACCCAGGGCCTGGCCCTCACGTTGTCGGGCATCATCGGCATGGTCATCTCGGTGGGCACGTCGGTCGACGCATACGTCGTCTACTTCGAACGCCTGAGAGACGAGGTCCGCACCGGCAGATCGGTGCGCAGCTCGTCCGAGCGCGGCTTCAAGAGCGCCTACCGGACGATCTTCGCCGCCGCGGTGACCTCGTTCATCGGTGCGTTCCTGCTGTGGTTCCTGACCGTCGGCGCGGTGCGGGGGTTCGCCTTCTTCCTCGGCATCTCCGTGCTGCTCAACCTGGTGGTCACCTACTTCTTCACCCGACCGCTCGTCATCTTGCTGAGCCGCTCGAAGTGGTTCGCCACGTCGGGCCGCATCGGCGTGCGCGACGAGGCCGAACCCGCCGCTGCGGTGGAAGGAGCCCCGTCGTGAGCGATCAGATCGATGTTCCCAACGAGATCGACGGTCCCAACCAGATCGACGGTCCCAACGAGATCGACGTTCCCAAGAAGCGCAACGTGTTCTCCCGGCTCTACCACGGGGAGACCAACTTCAACATCGTCGGCCGGTGGAAGCTGTGGTTCGCCATCTCGGGCCTGCTCATGGTGGTCTCGGTGGTCTCCGTCGGCGTCAAGGGACTGAACCTCGGCATCGACTTCACCGGCGGCACGGTGTGGGAGGTGCCCGCGGGAGATGCCGATCCTGGCGAGGTCGGCACGGTCATGGCCGCGCTCGGCTACCGGGACGTCCAGGTCCAAGAGCTCACCCAGGCGACCGGTGGTGGCGAGCGCACCTTCCGCGTCGAGGCCGAGGCCTCCGCTTCGCCCGACGCCGAGACCACCGCGGCGCTCGATGAGGCCGACGCCGCGCTCGGGCGGCTCATCAACGACGTCCCTGACGACCTGCGCGGCCGGTACCGGACGGTGCAGGAGAACCTCCGCTCCGTCGAGGGGCCCTTCGAGGAGTCCGTGCCCGCGGAGCTGACGGCGCTGCAGGAGCAGATCGACCAGATCGCCAGCGAGGCCGCCGACAGCGACGATGCCGAAGCGGCCTACCGGGCCGGTCTCGACGAGCTCCCGGCCCAGGTGACCACGCTGGAGACGCTCGAGCAGATCGAGCGCGAGCGCTTGGGCAACGCCGTGAGCGAGGGGCTGGCCGAGCTCACCGGCAGCGAGGTGGACCAGGTGACCGTCGACCGCATCGGTCCGTCGTGGGGCAAGACGCTCACCGAGAAGGCCCGCACGGCCCTCTTGGTGTTCATGGCCGGGATCATGCTGTACATCACCTTCCGCTTCGAGTTCCGCATGGCGCTCGCGACGGTGGCTGCGCTCGTCCACGACCTGGTCATCACGGTGGGCGTGTACTCGGTGTTCGCGTTCCCGGTGACCCCGGCCACGGTGATCGCCCTGCTGACGATCCTCGGGTTCTCGATCTACGACGGCATCGTGGTGTTCGACCGGGTGGACGAGAACAAGGCCCTGCTCGGCCGCAACGCCAAGATGACCTACTCGGAGATGGCCAACCTGTCGCTCAACCAGGTCCTGATGCGGTCGCTCAACACGTCCATCACCGCGCTGCTGCCGATCTTGTCGATCCTGGTGGTCGGCTCGTGGATCCTGGGCGAGGTCACCCTCCAGGAGTTCGGCCTCGCGCTGTTCGTCGGCGTCATGCTCGGTGCCTACTCGTCGCTCTACATCGCCACGCCGCTGCTCGCGCTACTGAAGGAGCGCGAGCCCAAGTACCGGGAGCTGCGCGAGCGCATCGCCCTGCAGCGCGGGACGGCCGGGTCAGGGGAGGGCGAGGACCGCGTGCTGGTGTCGCAGAGCGCGGCGAGCGGCGGGATCACCGTCGAACCCAAGCCCCGCAAGCAGAAGCGCCGGACCTGATGGACGACGCCGTGGTGGATCTCGCCTCCCACATCCGCGACATCGCGGACTTCCCCAAACCGGGGGTCACCTTCAAGGACATCACGCCGCTGCTGGCCTACCCGGAGGCGCTGGCCGCCGCCGTCGTCGGCCTGAGCGAGCCCTTCGCGGACCTGGGCATCACCAAGGTCGTCGGCATGGAGGCGCGCGGCTTCATCTTCGCCGCTCCGGTCGCGGTGGCCCTCGGAGCCGGGTTCGTGCCGGTGCGCAAGGCGGGGAAGCTGCCGTGGGCGGTGAACCGCCAGGAGTACCAGCTCGAGTACGGGACCGACCTCCTGGAGATCCACCAGGACGCGGTCGGAGCAGCAGACCGGGTCCTCGTCGTCGACGATGTCTTGGCGACCGGCGGGACGGCAGCGGCCACGGTCGAACTGCTCGGTCAGAGCGGCGCCGAGGTGGCGGCCCTCGCCTTCGTCATCGAGCTGGCGTTCCTCGGGGGCCGATCGCCGCTCGGCGACCTCGTGGTGACCTCGCTCGTCTCCTACGACTGACGGGTTGTCGTCGCCCGTAGGCTGGGCCCATGTCGACCGTCAGCCGGGTGCTTCCGTGGCGCCGTTCGAGCGCCCCGGCCTCGGTCGAGCTCGCGCCCCTGCTCGCCACCTTCCGCCAGCACCATTCCAAGAAGTCCACGGTGCTCATCGCCCAGGCGTACGAGGTGGCCGCGGCGGCCCACGAGGGCCAGTCCCGCAAGAGCGGCGAGCCCTACATCCACCATCCGCTCTCGGTCGCGCGGATCGTCGCCGGCCTCGGCCTCGATGATGTGACGGTGGCCGCGGCCCTGCTGCACGACTCCGTCGAGGACACGGGGGTCACCCTCGAGCAGGTCGCCCGGCAGTTCGGCGACGAGGTCGCCGCCATCGTCGACGGCGTGACCAAGCTCGACCGGGTCCAGTTCGACTCGAAGGCCGCCCAGCAGGCCGCGTCGATGCGCAAGATGCTGGTGGCGATGGCCAAGGACCTGCGGGTCCTCATGATCAAGCTGGCCGACCGCCTGCACAACATGCGCACCCTCGGGGCGATGCCGGCGGAGAAGCAGGCCCGCATCGCCCGCGAGACCATCGACGTCTACGCGCCGCTCGCGCACCGCCTCGGCATGCAGGACCTCAAGCAGCAGCTCGAGGACCTCAGCTTCGC
The DNA here is from genome assembly GCA_964501845.1 of uncultured Iamiaceae bacterium. Lineage (GTDB taxonomy): Bacteria > Actinomycetota > Acidimicrobiia > Acidimicrobiales > Iamiaceae > Aquihabitans. The sequence goes on along the minus strand of CAZCVS010000089.1, from coordinate 2,020 downwards.
CACGCTGCACCCCAAGCAGTACGCCGAGATCGACCACATGGTGGCGGAGCGCTCGCCCGAGCGGGAGCTGTACCTGGAGCAGGTGCTCGAAGAGGTCCGCCAGCGCCTCGCCGAGCTCGGCGTCGAGGCCGACGTGTCGGGCCGCCCGAAGCACCTCTGGAGCATCTACGAGAAGATGGTCGTCAAGGGCCGTCAGTTCGACGACATCTACGACCTGGTCGGCATCAGGGTCACGGTGGAGTCGGTGCGGGACTGCTATGCCGCGCTGGGCTCCATCCACGCCACGTGGCGCCCGGTCCAGGGGCGCTTCAAGGACTACGTGGCCATGCCCAAGTTCAACCTGTACCAGTCGCTGCACACGACGGTGATCGGTCCGCAGGGCAAGCCGCTGGAGGTGCAGCTGCGCACGCTCGAGATGCACCAGCGCGCCGAGTTCGGCGTGGCCGCCCACTTCGCCTACAAGCGGGGGACGCCGGCCGACGAGCTGGCGTGGCTCAACCGCATCGTCGACTGGCAGCAGGAGACCTCGGACCCCGAGCAGTTCATGGAGACGCTCAAGGTCGACCTGGAGCAGGACGAGGTCTACGTCTTCACCCCCAAGGGCCGGGTCGTCACCATGGTCAAGGGGGCGACGCCGATCGACTTCGCCTATGCGGTGCACACCGAGGTCGGCCATGCGTGCGTCGGCGCCCGGGTCAACGGCCGGCTGGTGTCGCTCAGCCACCAGCTGACCTCGGGTGACACCTGCGAGATCTTCACGTCGAAGGTGGACGGCAGCGGGCCCAGCCGGGACTGGCTCCAGATCGTCCAGACGCCGCGCGCCGCCAACAAGATCCGCCAGTGGTTCTCCCGGGAGCGCCGCGAGGACGCCCGCGAGACCGGGCGCGAGGACCTCCAGAAGCAGCTTCGCAAGGAGGGCCTGCCGACGCAGAAGCTGCCGCCGGGGGTGCTCGAGGAGGCGGCCCTCGATCTCAACTACCTCGACGTCGACGCCCTGTACACCGCCATCGGCGAGCGCCACGTCTCGCCCGAAGCTGTCGTGGCCCGCCTCAACCGGCTCCTGCACTCGGGCGACCCCCAGCGCGAGGAGCAGCTGCCCACCTCGGTCACCCGGACCTCCACGATGCGCGGCAACCGGTCAGGCGCCGGGGTCCACGTCGAGGGGCTCGACGACGTCATGGTCCGCCTGTCGCGCTGTTGCACCCCGGTGCCGGGCGACGAGATCATCGGCTTCGTGACCCGAGGCCGTGGCGTGTCGGTCCACCGGGCCGACTGCGCCAACGCGGCGTCGCTCCAGGCCGGCCAGCGCGACCGCCTCATGGAGGTCGAGTGGGACAGCGACCTCTCCGGCGGCACGTTCGTGGCCTCCATCGAAGTGCGGTCGCTCGACCGTGCCGGCCTGCTCGGCGACGTGTCGGGCGTGCTGGCCGAGCACAAGGTCAACATCATCGCCTGCAACATGAAGACCGACCGCGACCGCATGGCCTCGATGCGGTTCGACTGCGAGCTGGGGGACCCGTCCCACCTCGACGCGGTGCTGGGCCGCATCCGCTCCATCGACGGCGTCTACCAGTCGTACCGGGTGCTGCCGGGAGCGAGCACCGCGGACTGACTGGTCTACCGTGCGACCGATGGTTGCCGACGTTGACTCCCTGATCGCCGACGATGCACCCGGGTGGTTCCGGCGAGCCCTCCACACGCCGTTCTTCGACGAGCACGTCGACGTCGACGGGGCGCGGATCCACTACCTGGCTTGGGGCGAACCCGGCCGCCGGGGCCTGGTGTTCGTCCACGGTGGCGCCGCCCACGCCCACTGGTGGACCCATGTCGCTGCCACCTTCTCGCGCCAGTACCGGGTGGTCGCCGTCGACCTGTCCGGCCACGGCGACAGCGACCATCGGGAGCAGTACTCGCTGGAGCAGTGGTCGGCTGAGGTCATGGCGGTGGCCGCCGACGCCGGCATCGACGGGACCCCCGTCGTCATCGGCCACAGCATGGGCGGCTTCGTCACCATCGCCAC
>CAZCVS010000088.1:0-9894 GCA_964501845.1 uncultured Iamiaceae bacterium | reverse complement strand
CGACCTCGGTCCCGAGGGCGGCTCCGGCGGCGGGACCGTGCTGGTGGAGGGCACGCCCGAGACGGTGGCGGACACGCCGGCGTCCTACACCGGGCAGTTCCTCCGGCCGCTCCTGGGTCTGGAAGGCTGACGGGCATGGCCCTCGACGACCTCGACCTGCACGCGCTGTACCACCTGGCCACCGAGGTCGAGTGGGGCGAGCACCAGGACGAGGGGTCGATCGCCCCGCCGTCGCTCGAGTCCGAGGGCTTCGTCCACTGCTCGTGGGGTCACCAGGTGCCGGGCACGGTGGGCAAGCACTTCGCCCATGTCGAAGGCCTGCTCGCCCTGCGGCTGGACCGGGAAGCGCTCGGCGACGTCCGGTTCGTCGAGGAGGACTCGTACGGCTCCGGCCAGGCGTTCCCGCATGTCTACGGCCCCATCCCGATCGCCGCGGTGATCGGCGCCACGCCCGTCACCTGACGGTCCCTTCGGGCTCCTCGGCATCGCCGTCCGGGCGAGGGCGGGTTCGTACGATGTCGGAGTGAGACGAGCCGCCCGCCTGCTGACGTTCGCTGGTGTCGTGGCGGTCGTCCTCGGACTGAGCAAGGTCCACGCGGCGGTCATCGCCGATCCGGCGTACGACTTCACCGGGTCGTTCCGCTTCGCGTGGGCGCTCGCGTACATCGTCCTGTTGTGGCTGGCGGGCTACGGGTTCGGCCTGCCGGACCTGCCCCGCTCGGCGCGCTCGGCGGCCCTCGCGGCCACGGGCGCCTCGATCTCGGCGGCGGTGGGCGTGTCGGTGGTGCAGCTGGTGCTCGGCGATGCGCTGCTGCCCCGTTTCGTGGTGTTCGGATCGGCCCTCCTGCTGATCCCGTGGGACGTGGCCATGAACGCTCTGGTCCGCCAGGGTCGCAGCCGGGGCGAGGACCGGGACCGGGTGATCCTGGTCGGCTCGTCGGAGGAGCTGGAGCGCCTCCGTTCGGACCTCGACCTGGTGCCGGAGCGGCCCGCCGTCCTCGTCGCTCACCTCGCCGTGGCCGAGGTCGACACCGGCGACGAGTCCCGGCCGCTCATCGACCGCGTGCTCGCCGATCGGGCGTCGGTCGTGGTCCTGGACCGTGACGCGCTGCTGAGCGACACTGCGGTGGCGCAGGCGGCGTCGCTGCACGAGGTGGGCCTGCGGGTGCGGACGCTCGTGCAGTTCTACGAGGAGTGGCTCGGGAAGCTGCCGGTGTGGGAGCTGGAGCGAGCCTCGCTGTTCTTCGACATCGGCGAGGTCCACCGGGTCCGCTACGGCCGCATCAAGCGGATGATCGACCTGGTGATCGGCATCGTCGGGCTGGCGCCGCTGATCGTGGCCGTGCCGCTCGTGTGGCTCGTGAACCTGGTCGGGAACCGGGGGCCGCTGCTCTACCGCCAGACCCGCGTGGGGCGCAACGGCGAGCACTTCGAGATCCTCAAGTTCCGGACCATGGTCGACGTGCCGTCGGGGGGCGACGGCGCACCTGCCGGTTCGGTGTGGACCGCCGTGGACGATCCGCGCATCACCGGGTTCGGGAAGGTCCTGCGGTCCTCGCACCTCGACGAACTGCCCCAGATGGTCAACATCGTGCGGGGTCAGCTGTCGGTGGTGGGCCCCCGCCCGGAGCAGCCGCACTACGTCGAGCAGCTCAGCGCCAGCCTGCCGTTCTACGGGATGCGCCACCTCGTCCGGCCGGGCCTCACCGGCTGGGCCCAGGTGAAGTACGGCTACGCGGGTGACGAGCGCGACGCGCTCGAGAAGCTCCAGTACGAGTTCTTCTACCTCCGCCACCAGAGCCTGCGGTTCGACCTGCGGGTGATGGGCCGCACCGTGCGCAGCATCGTCGGCTCCGAGGGCGGCGGCCGGTGACCGAGCTGCCCCGGACGGTCGTCCACGTGATCACCCGGCTCGACGTCGGCGGCGCCCAGGCCACGGCGGTGCGCATCTGCGCCCTGCTCGACCGCGATCGGTTCCGGCCGGTGCTGGTGGCCGGGGAGGACCAAGGGTCGGGCGGGTCCCTAGCCGCCGATGCGACCGAGGCCGGCGTCGAGGTCCACCACCTGCGCTCCCTCGTGTCGCCGGTGCGGCCGCACCGCGACGTCCAGGCGGTGAGGGACCTGCGCTCGACGTTCGCCAACCTGGGGGTCGATGTGGTCCACACCCACTCCAGCAAGGCTGGTGCCTTGGGCCGGATGGCGGCCCGCTCCGCCGGGGTCCCCGCCGTCCACACGGTGCATGGGTGGAGCTTCCACGACGGGCAGCGCCCCATCGTCCGACGCGGCTATCAGTGGATCGAGCGCCGCCTGGCATCGTCGACGGCGGCGCTGGTGGTGGTCACCCCCGTCGACGAGGAGATCGGCCTGGCCGACGGCATCGGGACCCGCTCGCAGTACAACCTGATCCGTAGCGGGATCGTGCTCCCGCCGGTGCCGGCCGCCGAGCAGCGGCTCCGGGTCCGTTCCGAGCTGGGCTGGGGCGCGGACGTGCATGGCCTGGTTGCGGTGGGCCGGCTCGCGCCGCAGAAGGATCCGGTCGCGCTCATCGACGCCATCGCATTCGCGGTTGCCGAACGGGCGCAGGTCCGGCTGGCCGTGGTGGGCGACGGACCGCTGCGGCCCGAGGTGGAGGCCGCCATCGCCCGCCACGGGCTCGCGGATCGAGTCCAGTTGCTGGGCATCCGCCACGATGTGGCCGTCCTGCTGGCGGGCGCCGACGGCTTCGTATCCGCTGCCCGGTGGGAGGGGCTGCCCCGCACCGTCCTGGAGGCGGTGGCCGTGGGCGTGCCGGTGGCAGTCACCGACGTGGGCGGTGTCCGGGACATCATCGATCCCGGGCGTACCGGCGTGCTGGTCCCCTCTGAGGATCCTCCGGCGCTGGGCCGCGCGGTGGTGGACCTGGTCGACCACCCGGCGGACGCTCGCAGCCGGGCCGAGGCGGCCCGCCTGGCCATCGATGAGTTCGACGAGCGCACGATGGCCGACCGGACCATGGACCTCTACGACCGGGTCCTCGGAGCGGGTCGATGACCGACGTGGTGCCGGCCACCGGACCGACCGGCGGTCCCGCGGGTGGTTCACTGCGCGTCGCCCACGTCATCAGCGGCCTGCACGTCGGTGGCGCCGAGCGGGCGCTCGAACGGTTGTCAACCGGGCTCCGGGACCGCGGGATCGTCAGCACGGTGCACTCCCTGACCGGCCTGGGGGAGGTGGGCCGCTCGCTCAAGGCCGCGGGCGTGGAGGTGCATGGATGGGGGTTGCGGCCCGGCCGCCCCGATCCCCGGCGGTTGGTGGCACTTCGCCGCTGGCTGCAGGGCTCGAACAGCGACGTGGTGCAGACGTGGCTGTACCACGGCGATCTCCTGGGCGGGTTCGCGGCCTGGGGCGTGGCGCCCATCGCCTGGAACCTACGGCAGAGCGCCCTCGATCCCGGCGACAAGCGCACCACCAACGGCGCGGCCCGAATCTGTGCCCGCCTGTCACGCCGCATCCCCCAGCGGATCGTCTCCAACAGCGAGGCGGGGGCCGCGTTCCACGCCGGTCTCGGCTACGACGCCGGCCGGATGGTGGTCATCCCGAACGGGGTCGACGAACAGCGGTTTCGCCCCGACCCGGTGGCGCGCCGACAGGTGCGTACGGAGCTCGGGGTCGTCGATGATGTGGTCCTGGTGGTCAGCGCCGGACGGTTCGACGGGGCCAAGGACCACGCCACGCTGCTGGCCGCCTTCCGTCAGGCGAGCGATGCCGACGACTCCGGTGCAGGCCCGCTCCTGGCGCTGTGCGGACAGGGGTGCGAGCCCGGCAACGAGGAGCTGGCAGCGTTGATCGCCGACCACGGGTTGGCGGGGCGGGTACGGCTGCTGGGCGTTCGACCCGACCTGCCCGCGGTGCTGGCCGCGGCGGACGTGTACGTGCAGTCATCCCGGAACGAGGGCATGCCCAACACGGTGGCTGAGGCCATGGCGACGGCGCTCCCGGTGGTGGCCACCGACGTGGGTGACACCCGCCGGCTGGTCGGACTCGACGCCCCGCTGGTCGCGCCCGGGCGCCCGGAGCTGCTCGGCACCGAGCTCACCTCCGTACTCGCGTGGGACGCGCCGGCCCGCCGTCGACAGGGCGAGCAGGGTCGTGCCCGAGTCACCGCTGAGTTCTCGAGCGAGGCCGAGCTGGATGCATACGAGGCGCTCTATCGTGCCCTCGCTTCGCTCGCCCCGAGCTGATCGCCGGCTCGGGCGGTCTCAACGGCTGGCGGCGCTGGCCAGCCGGCGCTTGGTCAGCAGGACCCGACGCTGGGTCCCGGCGAGCAACCGGTCCCCCTGGCGGAGCGGGGTGCGGCGAGCATCGGCCACGACGGTGGCCAGGTCGGTGATCCGGTTCCGGTTGGCGGCGAGGGCGGCGTCGAAGCGCTGGAGGTCGGCCTCGGACCAGCTGTTGTGGTGGAGACAGACCGTCCAAGTCCCCACCGGCCGAGGGCGGAACGACCACAGCTGTTGTGGGACCCACACGGCACCGTCGCCGGTGCGCCCGGCCCGCAGGCCGAAGCCGTCGCTGATCACGTCGACCCCTTCCTCGAGCAGCACCGACACGGTGGTCCGGTCGAACGAGTGGCTGGGTGCGATCCAAGCGTCTGCCCGCACACCGTGCTCAGTGAAGATCGCCAGCCCGGCCCGGATCTTGTGCTGCTGGTCTTTGTAGGAGAGCCCGGCGAACTCCGACGCCGGGTTCAGGCCCAGCAGCCCGCCGTCGGTGTTGACGTAGTCGTGGCGGTGGCCATGTAGCCCGATCGTCCACCCGCGCTCCTGCCAGCCCCGGACCCGTTCCCAGAAGTCGTCGATGCGCGGCTCGACCTCGAGCTCTGGATCCACGTTGTCGGGCACGACCGCGAGGATGGGCCGGACCTCGTGGGCGACGAGGAGGGCCTCGATCTGCGCCCACCGCTTCCAGGCCATGCCGGGCGCGATGTCGTCGAACCGCACGAGGTAGCGGGCGCTCATGCGTCCGCCCGGTGCGCGGCGACGAGCACGTTGCCGTAGAAGTGGTCGGTCACGTCCAGCCGGTCGACCAGCAACCCCATCAGGTTGACCACGGCGTGCAGCGCCAACAGGAGCGGGAGCAGGACGCCCCGGAGCCAGCGGCGCCGGCCCGAGAGGGCGACGCGAATCCAGTTCAGGGCCAGGGGGGCGAGCGTGGAGCCGACCCGTCCCTGGCGCCGGACCTCGTCGACCTCGAGCCACGGACTCACCAGGTGGTAGGCACCCGGCGCGCTCCACCGGTGCAGGTCGGCCTCGCCTTCGCCGTGCTGGTTCGACGTGAACGGCACGGTGAGGATCAGTCGGCCACCCGGCCGGAGGCAGCGGGCGATCTCGGCGACGAGTGCGTCGGGGTCGCCCACGAACTCCATCACCTGGGTGCACAGGACGGCGTCCACGCTGGCATCGCCGAACGGGAGGCGCTCGTCGGTGCCGATGCAGGCGTCGATCCCCGGTCCGGGGGCGAGGTCGACGCCGATGTGGATGGCGTCGCCGGTGAGCCAGGGCCCGTAGGGCTTGTCTCGCGCTCCGAGGTCCACCACCGTACCGGCGAGGGTGGGCAGCATCTCCTGGAGATCCCGGTAGATGTCGTGCATCGCGAGATACTGGTGGTGCGTGATCCGCAGCTGGGGGTGGCGTCCGGCGAGCCGGTCGAACACCCGGTCGTGGAGCGTCGCGAAGCTCATGCGGGCGAGGACTCGGGTCGGCTGGCGACGGCGATCACGTAGGGGGACCAGCGGCGAGTCAGCGGCTCCTTGCCCGTGCGGCGCTCGAGGGCCCAGAGTCCCCACGTCAGGCGGGCCAGCGCGGCGATGACCACCTTCTGGGCGAGCGCCCGGGCCTTGCCGACCGGCGCCCCTTCGAGGTTGATGACTCCCGCGTGGGCGGAGATGAAGTAGTCGCAGCGGTGGAGGGTCAGTCCGGCTTCGCGGTGCGCCTGGGCGAACTGCTCCCGGTCGATGATCTGGTGGGTGTCGTAGACGGGTCGGTTGGTGACCTTGTGGAGCCACCCGGTCACTCCTGCCATGTTCGGGATCAGCGTGACCATCCGGCCACCGGGTGCCAGCATCCGGCCGAGGGCCGCCAGGGCATCCGAGGTGCTCGAGAAGTGCTCCACCACGCCCCACGACACGATGCCGTCGAAGGCGTCGAGGATCTCAGATGGCGGATCGAACAGGTCGCCGCACACGATGGTTCCCTCGACCCCGGCGCGGGCCAGGACCGCCTCGGCCTGGCGGCATCCCGTCTCCGAGTAGTCCAGGCCCCACGTCTCGGCTCCGAGACCGGTGTGGTACCAGGGGAGCCAGGCGGAGTTCGCGCACCCGACCTCGATCAGTTTGCCGGGCATCTGCGCGATCAGCTCATCCTCGAGCAGGTCGCACAGCCGGGCCCGGACGTAGTTGCGCATGCCAGGCGCCGTGGGGTCGACGACCCGGGGAGGGGCCTTGCCTTCCCAAGCATCGTCCCAGAACTCTCGGCCAGCGTGGTCAGTGTTCATCAGGGTCCCTGGTCGGCAGGCGGCGAAGGAGCATGAGGCCCAGGAAGATCGTGGACGCCCAGTAGACCACCGAGGTCGACAGCGCGATGCCGGGCACGCCGAGCCAGGCGCCGAGCACGATGTTGAGCCCGATGTTGACGGCGAGGTTCAGCCCGGCACCCCACAGGAGGATCACGTTGGCCTTGAGTGCCGAGATCACCCGGACGATCACGACGCCCACGAGGTAGGCGGGGAGCTGCAGCATGAACAGCTGCTGGATCTGGCTGACCAGGTCGGTGTCCTCCGCGGTGAACGCACCGCGCTCGAACACGATCGCGATGATCGGCTTCGACAGGACGATCATGACTACGGTCGCCGGGACGGACACCACCAGGATGATCCGGATCCAGTGCTTCAGACCCGAGACCAGTTCGGAGCGGTCGCCGAGCGCGGCCACCTTGGAGAAGTGGGGAAGCGCGGCGGTGGTGAGCGCCAGCGCCCCGACGCTGGTGAGGAACGCAGCGGCCTTGCTGCCGAAGCTCAAGGCCGCGACGCTGCCGACGCCCAGCCGCACCGACATCGCCTGGTCGATGAGCAGCGTGCTGGCCATGAGGCACCCGCCGGCAGCGACGGGCAGGAACTGGGCGACGACGGTACGGCGCTCGGGATCGGTCGGGAGTCGCCGGGGCAAGATCGGGATGTGCTCGCGATGCAGGAGCCACCCGGTGGCGGCGGCTTCGATGGCGAACCCGATCGTGGTGGCGATCGCGAGCCAGATGACGCTGGGCTCACCGCCGGTCGCCACGATGACGGCGGTGAGCGGCACGATCGGTGCCAGCAACTGCGGGACGACCGAGCGGGTGTAGCGCTCCTCGGCGCCGAGGATGGCTGCCCACGCGACGGATGCGCCGTTGAGCAGGAGCGTCGGCAAGAGGACGAAGAACAACACGACGGCGAGGCGTCCTCCGGCGTCGTAGTCGTCGGGCACGAGCAGGTAGAGCAGCACCGGACCGGCGACCGACAGCAACACGGCCGCTCCGACCAACGCTCGCAGCCCATCGGCGAAGGCCCCCTCGAACAGTCGGTTCGCCGCGTCGCGCCCGCGCTGTTCGCGGACGTCTATGTAGGTGGGCACCAGCGCCGAGGAGAACGAGCCGGCGATCACGGTCATGGCGAATTGGGACAGCGCGAACGCGAGGAGGAAGATGTCGAGGTCCGCGCTCGTCCCGAACCGCTGGGCGATCGCCAGGTCCTTCGCTGTGATCGCGAGTTTGACCACCAGCGCGATGGCCCCGACGCTGGCGACGGTGGACCTCAGCCGCGGGCTGGCCCGGGCATCGGGCACGACCGGTGGATCGATCCCGTCTGGCGCGCTGCCGACACCGGATCCGGTGGGGACGGCCATGGCTTGGATGCTACAAGTGGCCGTGGGCGCACCCCGGCATGCTGCGGAGGGGTCGAACCGGGGCCCGCACGCCGACTTGGATGGCGGTAGTACCGTCAGCGCCCATGTCGGAGCCGCCCCTCGACCGGCCGGTCTGGCTGGTGATCCGCTCGCTCGAGCGCGGTGGTGCCGAGCGGCAGGCGGCTGTCCTGGCCGCTGGTCTCGCTCGGCGCGGCATTGAGGTGCGGGTGCTGACGTTCTACGCCGGAGGGTCGCTGGAGCAGGAGGTCATCGACGCCGGCGTCCAGGTGGTGCATCTCGAGAAGCGGGGCCGTTGGGACCTCGTGCGGTTCCTCTGGTCGTTCCTCCGCGAAGTGCGGCGCGGTCGGCCGGGGTGGCTCGTGCCGTACATGACGGCGCCAGACCTGTTGTGCTCGCTCGGCGGCGTCGCTGTCCCCGGGACCACGGTCGTGTGGAACGTCGCCGGATCGCAGCGCGACCCGCGCTTCGTCAACCGCCTCGAGCGGATCGCCGAGCAGGTCCAGTCCCGGGCGACCCGGCTCGCCGATGCCGTGGTGGTGAACAGCGAGGCCGGTCGCCGACACCTGCTCGCGACGGGGTTCCCCGCAGCCTTGACCGTGACCGTGCACAACGGCGTCGACACCTCGGTCTTCGCCCCCTCACCGGCCTCCCGAGCGGCCGGACGAACGACGATCGGCGTCGATGACGACGCCGTGGTCCTTGGCGTGGTCGGGCGCCTCCACCCGGTCAAGGGGCACAGCTGGGCGATCCGGGCGATGGCAGTGGCGGCGCGGGAGCTGCCGCGGGCGACGCTCGTGTGCATCGGCCGCGGCACGCCCGAGGAGCGGGCGCCGCTCGACCGCGAAATCGAGGAGCTGGGTCTCGCGGATCGCGTCCGATGGATCGATCAGCAGGCCGATGTGGTGCCGGTGCTCAACGCGCTGGACGTGATCGTGTCGCCGTCGGAGAGCGAGGGGCTGGCGAACGTGCTGCTGGAGGCGATGTCGTGCGGCGTCCCTGCGGTGGTGACCGATGTCGGTGACTCCGCGATGGCCGTCGGTGCCCTGGGGACCGTCGTCCCCCCGTGCGACGCAGAGCAGCTCGGCCAGGCGATGGTGGCTGCAGCGGCGAAGGCCGGAGATTCGTCCGTTCGCCAGGCGGTGCGCGCCAGCGTGATCGAGCGGTTCAGTGAGGCCGTCCTCATCGAGCGGACGCTGGAGGTGCTCGGTTCGGTGACTCGGCCAGCCGGTCACCGCTTTCCGGTGCGTCGCTGATCCCGCTGGCGTCTGGTTGGGTCAGGCCGCGGATGTGGCCACCGTTGGGACCGGTACCAGTCGTAGGTGAACCGGACGCCGTCCTCGAGCGAGATCGAAGCCTGCCACCCAAGGAAGCGAGCAGCAATACGTCGACCTGCTTGTGGTGCATGCAGGCATCCGCGGTCGTCGACGTGGAGCGGGGCTGGGATGTCACACGGGGAGGGCGCGGCTGTCGGTGGCGGGGTTGCGCACGGCCTCGACCGGGTTGCCTTGCGTGATGTCGAGCATCCGCTGCAGGGCGACCTTGGCCCACTCGGTGGTCTCGGGATCGACGGTGATCCGGTTGATGATGCGCCCTTCGACCAGGTTCTCCAGCACCCAGGCCAGGTGGGGGCCGTCGATGCGGAACATCGTGGAGCAAGGGCAGATCAGGGGATCGAGCGACACGATGGTCTTGTCGGGTGTTTCGTCGCGGAGCCGGTTCACCAGGTGGATCTCGGTGGCGATGGCCAGGGTCGAGCCGACCGGGGCGGCCTCGACGGCCCGGATGATGAAGTCGGTGGACCCGACCTGATCCGCGATGGAGCACACCTCGTGGCTGCACTCGGGGTGGGCGATCACGATGCCTTCGGAGTGCTCGGCGCGGAATGCCTCGACGTGCGATGGCGTGAAGCGCTGGTGCACCGAGCAGTGGCCCTTCCACAGCAGGAAGGTGGAGGCCTCCAC
>CAZCVS010000087.1:0-9909 GCA_964501845.1 uncultured Iamiaceae bacterium | reverse complement strand
CTCGGTCGACGCCGCCGCCTCCGAGGTCGAAGCGGCCCTCGGCCGCATCACCGTGCTGGTGAGCAACGCGGGCGTCACCGACGACGGGCTGTTCCTGCGCATGGAGCCGGAGCGGTGGCACACCGTGGTCGGCACCAACCTCGACGGTGCCTTCCACGTCGCCCGCCGCGTGGCGCCGGGCATGGTCCGGGAGCGCTGGGGCCGGATCGTCGCCATCTCGTCGGTCGTCGGGCTCTCGGGCTCAGCCGGCCAGGCCAACTACGCCGCGTCCAAGGCCGGGCTGGTCGGACTCGTCCGATCGCTCGCACGGGAGCTGGGCAGCCGGAACGTCACCGCCAACGTCGTCGCCCCCGGGCCCATCGAGACCGAGATGCTCGCGGCCGTCGGCGACGCCCGTGCCGACGATCTGACCGCCATGGTCCCCGCCGGCCGCCTCGGCCAGCCCGCGGAGGTCGCCGCCGCGGTCGCCTTCCTCTGCTCCGACGACGCCGCCTTCGTCAACGGCGCCGTGCTCCCGGTCGACGGCGGGCTCGGCATGGGCCACTGAGCCCGCCCGCCCCCTGCCCTCCTCCATCGCCCCACCAGCCAACCCACCCATCACCCCCAACAAGAAGGAAGCCACACCATGGAACGCAGCCAGATCCTCGATGCCGTGTACGACGCCTGCGTCGAGATCCTCAAGGTCGACAAGGCCGACCTCTCCGAGACGACGTCGTTCGCCGAGGACCTCGACGCCGACAGCCTCGCGCTGGTCGAGGTCGTGATGGAGCTCGAGGAGCACTTCGACCTCCGCATCCCCGAGGACGACCTCGACGGCGTCACCACCATCGGCGCGGCCGCCGACGTCGTGGCCGACCACCTCGCCGCGGCGGCGTGACGGTGTCCCCCACGCACCGGCCCGACGGCCGGCCGCGCGTGGTGGTGACCGGCATGGGCGCGGTATCCCCCGCCGGCCGAGATGCGGCGAGCACGTTCGCCGCGGTGCTGGCCGGTCGCTCCGCGGCGGCGCCCATCACCACCTGGGACACCGAGGGTCACCCCGTCCGCTTCGCGGCGGCCGTCCGCGACTTCGACCCCGCTCCCACCATTGCGCCGCGCGAGGCCCGGCGCATCGACCGGGTGAGCCAGGTCGGTCTCGTCGCGGCGGAGGAGGCGCTGGTGCAGGCCGGCCTGGCCGGCGACGACACCGAGCCCACCGCCATCGACCGCACCCGGGTGGCGGTGGTCATCGGCTCGGGGGTCGGCGGCATCCTCACCCTCGAGGACCAGATCGAGGTCCGGGTCACCAAGGGGGTGAACCGGGTCGGGCCCCTGCTCATCCCGATGATGATGGCCAACGCCACCTCGGGGCTGGTGGCCCTGCGCCACGGCTTCCGCGGCGCCGCGTTCAGCGTGGCCACGGCGTGCGCCTCGGGTGTCGACAGCATCGGTCAAGCGCTCGACATGATCCGGGCCGGACGGGCCGATGTGGTGGTGGCCGGCGGTGCCGAGGCGGCGATCACGCCGACCGCGATGGCCGCGTTCGCCCGCATGGGCGCGCTCAGCACCCGCAACGACGACCCCGCCGGCGCCTCGCGCCCGTTCGACCGCGAGCGCGACGGCTTCGTGATGGGCGAGGGCGCCGGCGTCCTCGTCTTGGAGTCGGCGGAGCACGCCGCCCGTCGGGACGCGGTCGTGCTGGGCGAGCTCGCCGGGTACGGGTCCACCTGCGACGCCCACCACATCACCGCCCCCGATCCCGATGCGGCCGGCGCCGTCGCCAGCATGCACCAGGCCCTCGCCGACGCCGTGCTGGCTCCCTCCGAGGTCGGGCACGTGAACGCCCACGGCACCTCGACCCCGCTGAACGACGCCGCCGAGTCCCTGGCGATGGAGAAGGTGTTCGGCAGCGACGGCCCGCCGGCGACCTCCACCAAGGGGGCGACCGGCCACCTCATCGGGGCCACCGGTGCGGTCGAGGCGATCCTGGCCCTCCAGTCGGCGCGGGCCGGCACCGTCCCCCACGTCGCCAACCTGACCGATCCCGATGTGCCCGGTGCGGTCGACCTGGTCATGGGGAGCACCCGCAGCATCCCCGTGGGCCCGGCGCTGACCAACTCGTTCGGGTTTGGCGGCCACAACGCATCGCTCGTGCTGGTGCCCGCCGATGCCTGAGCGCCCCGGTTCGTGACGATCCTCGACCACGGCACCTCCACGCCGATCGGGGCGGACCGTCCCGATGCGGCCCGGGCCGAACTGGGCGAGATCGACGGCCGGACCGTCGCCTTCTTCCACGTCGACGGGCGGCGCGCCGACAGCTCCGGGGCCGCCGAGGCGGAAGTGGTGGAACGGGCCCTTGCGCTGGCCGAACAGGTCGGCTGCCCGGTCGTCGGCGTGGTCCGCTCGGTGGCCATCGCGGCCGACGCCGGCGGGCTCGATGCCCTCGCCGCCTGGGGCCGGGTCGCCGCCCGCACCGTGCGGCTCTCAGGCGTGGTCCCCCTGCTGCTGGCCGTCACCGGACCGGTCCACGGCAGCCTCACGCCGCTCATCGGACTGGCCGACCACGTGGTGATCACCCGCGGCGCCACGGCCTACCTCAACGGGCCTGGCCCGGTCCGGTCGGTCACCGGCCGGTCGGTGGACCCGGGCCAGCTCGGCGGCGCGCCGGTCCATGCCACCCGCTCCGGCCTGGCCTCGCTGGTCGCCGCGGACGAGGACGACGCCATGGCCGCCCTCGCCGACCTGATCGCCCACCTCCCCGACAACCACCTCACCGACCCGCCCCGCTGGACCACCGGCGACCCCGCCGCTCGCCCGTGCGACCGGGCGGCCGCCGCCGTCCCGGTCGAGGCGACCCGCGCCTACGACGTCCGCGAGGTCATCGCCGATGTGTTCGATGCCGACAGCGTGCTGGAGGTGCACGCCGAGCACGCGCCGAACATCGTCACGGCCTACGCGCGCCTCGACGGCCGGTCGGTCGCGGTGATCGCCAACCAGCCGTCGGTCCGAGCCGGCACGATCGACATCGACGCCTCCTGCAAGGCCGCCCGCCACGTGCACGGCTCCGACGCCCTCGGGATCCCGATCGTCACGTTCGTGGACACCCCGGGGTACGAGCCGGGCCGGGACCTGGAGTGGCGCGGGATGATCCGCCACGGCGCCAAGCTCGTCCACGCCTACGCCGGGGCGACGGTCCCCCGTCTCGGGGTGATCCTGCGCAAGGCGTACGGCGGTGCGTACATCGTGATGGACTCCCGCACCATGGGGAACGACCTGATGCTGGCGTGGCCGACCGCGGAGATCGCGGTGATGGGCGCGCCTGGCGCCGTCGCCATCTTGAACCGGCGCGAGCTCGACGCCTCCGACGACCCCGACGCTCGGCGCATCGAGCTGGAGCAGGACTACACGACGAAGTTCCTGTCACCGCGGATCGCGGCCGAGCGGGGCCTCGTCGACCAGGTGATCGACCCCGCCGCCACGCGGCAGGTGCTGGCCGCCGCGCTCGGCCGCCTCGTGACCAAACGTCCTGCGCTCCCCGAGCGCCGACACGCCAACGAACCCCTCTGACCCCAAGGAGCCCTCGTGCTGCTCGCTGACCGGACCATCCTCGTGACCGGTGTCTTGACCCCCTCGTCGATCGCCTTCACCTGCGCGCGCCTGGCGCAAGAACAGGGGGCGACCGTCGTGCTCACCTCGTTCGGCCGGGCGATGTCGGTCACGGAGCGGGCCGCGCGCCGCCTGCCGGCACCGGCCGAGGTGATCGAGCTCGACACCACCGACGCCGACCACCTGGCGTCGCTCGCCGACCGCATCCGAGGCGGCCACGACCGCATCGACGGCGTCGTGCACGCCATCGGGTTCGCCCCCGCCGCCTGCCTCGGGCAAGACGACGGCCTCTTCGCCGCCGAGTGGGAGGACGTGGCCACCGCCCTCCAGGTCTCGGCCTGGTCCCTGCCGGCCCTCGCCCGGGCGGTGCGCCCCCTGCTCCCGCCGGGTTCGGCCGTCGTCGGGCTCGACTTCGACGCGAGCGTCGCCTGGCCCGCCTACGACTGGATGGGCGTGGCCAAGGCCGCGCTGGAATCCGCCGCTCGCTACCTGGCCCGGGACCTCGGGCCCGACGGCATCCGGGTCAACCTGGTGGCCGCCGGTCCCGTGCGCACCGTGGCCGCCCGCAGCATCCCCGGCTTCTCCGAGATCGAGGCCGTGTGGGCCGATCGAGCGCCCCTCGGCTGGAGCGTCGACGACCCTGAGCCGGCGGCTCGGGCCGTGGTCGCCCTGCTCTCGGACTGGTTCCCCGCCACCACCGGCGAGATCGTCCACGTCGACGGCGGCGTCCACGCCATCGGCGCCGCCCCGGCGCGCGACGCGGCGGCCCCACCTGACCTCCCGCCCGTGGGGTGAACGCAGTTCACCAGCCCGGTCGCGCCGGCGGTAGGGTCCGCAGCCGCAGCAACCACGGACGCCGCACCGGCGACGGCAGGGGACGGAGAGACCAACGATGACGGCTGGGCCGCACCTCACTCGGCGACGGTTCGTCGGCGGCTCGCTGGCGGCCGCCGGCGCGGGCGTCTTGGCGGCGTGCAGCTCCGATGCGTCGACGACCGCTCGACCGACCACGACCAAGGCCACGAGCGACCGCCAGCGGCGGAAGGTCATCGTGATCGGCACCGGCTTCGGCGGCTCGGTGACCGCGCTGCGCCTGGCTCGGCGCGGGGTCGACGTCACGCTCATCGAGCGGGGCAAGCGCTGGGCCAGCGGCGAACGGGACACCTTCCCGACGATGACCGCACCCGATCAGCGCGTCTCCTGGCTGTCGGAGACCAACACGGCAGCCGGCAACCTCTTCCCATCGGAGCCGTGGGAGCCGTACACGGGACTCATGGAGCGCATCAAGGGCGACGGGATGGACGTCGTGTGCGCCGCGGCGGTCGGCGGCGGCTCGCTCCCCTACCACGGCATGACCGTCCAGCCCCGCGGCGACCTGTTCGATCGGGTGATGCCCGACGAGCTCGACTACGACGAGTTCGACGAGCGCTGGTACCCGTTCGTGCGCAAGGCACTGAGCGCGACGCCCATCCCCGACGACGTGTTGGCCTCGGACCAGTACGCGATGAGCCGCCGGTTCCAGGACTACGTCCGCGCCGCGGGACTGCCCGATGCCGAGGGCGTCCCGATGCCCATCGACTGGGACGTCGTGCGCCGGGAGATCCGCGGCGACCTGCCACCCGTGATCTCGGCCGGTGATGTGGTCTACGGCGTCAACGGTCCCGGCAAGCACTCGCTCGACACCAACTACCTCCCCGCGGCCGAGGCCACGGGCCACGTGGACCTGCTCCCGCTCCACCGGGTCGAGCGGATCCGACGGGACGGCTCCGGCCGGTGGGAGGTGTCGGCCGACCGCTTGGACACGGACGGCGACGTGCTGGAGCACCTGACGATGACCGCCGACGCGCTCTTCCTCTGCGCCGGTTCACCCAACACCACCAAGCTGCTGGTGCGGGCGGCCGGCAACGGCGACATCGCCGACCTCCCCGACGACGTCGGGGCCTGGTGGTCCACCAACGGCGACCTGCTCACCACCCAGTTCCTCGCCGAGCCCACCGGGGCGTTCCAGGGCGGGCCGGCGAGCATCGGCTCGCTCGACTGGGACAACCCTGCGGGCCCGGTCACGATCCTCTTCGCGCCGGTGCCCTTCGGGACCGAGACCCACGGCATGGAGACGGTGGGCATCTTCCTCCCCGACGGCCACGGCCGCTTCACCTACGACGGCGCCCGCGACCAGGTCGACCTGGCGTTCCCCGCCAGCGCCCACGGCGCGGCGATGGCCGAGGCCCGACGGCGCGTCGCCCAGGTGGGCAAGGCCGCCGGAGCGACGAGCGCGCTCGACATGACCGAGACGGACCCTGCCACCTTCCACCCGCTGGGCGGCGCGGTCATCGGCAAGGTCTGCGACGCCTACGGCCGGGTCCTCGGCCAACCGGGCCTCTACGTGAACGACGGCGCGCTCATCCCCGGGTCGACGGCGTGCGCCAACCCGTCGCTCACGATCGCCGCGCTCGCCGAGCGCAACATCCGCCAGATCATCCGCCAGGACCTCGGCACCGTGTTCTGAACGGCTTCAGCCGGGGCCGCTCGCCGAGGCGTCGACGGGCTCGTCCTCCAACCAGCGGTCGAGTGCCTCGACGAGGTCCGGCGTGCGCAGCGGCTTGGTGAGGTAGTCGTTCATGCCGGCGTTGAGGGCGATCTCGCGGTCGCCGGTCATGGCCCGGGCGCTGAGCCCGATGATCGGCAGCTGCTTCTGGCCGAGCTGGCGCTCGAAGTCGCGGATCAACTTGGTGGCCTGGTACCCGTCCATGCCGGGCATCATCACGTCCATCAAGATGGCGCCGTAGGCCGTGTCGGCACAGGCCGCGACGGCGGCGGAGCCGTCCTCGACGATGTCGACCTCGTAGCCGAGCTTCTTCAAGACGCCGGCGGCGACGACCTGGTTGATCTTGTTGTCCTCCGCAAGGAGTATTCGCTGCATGGTGCTCCCCTTCAGGGCTGGCTGGTCGGGACCGGCTCGCTGGCCGGACGGGTGATGAGGGCGTCGACGATGCGACGCAAGAGGTAGGTGGTCCGCACGGGGCGGATCAGGACGGACTCGATGCCGGCGTCGTGGGCTTGTTGCCGGGACAGGTCGACGGCCGAGCTGAGGAGCAGCACGACGGTCTCCGAGGTCGGCTCCTGGTGCCGGAGGGCCCGGGCCAGCTCCATGCCGTCCATGCCGTCGAGGCGGTGCTCGATGATCGCCAGCGCGTAGTGCTCGTTCGGCGAACCGGTCCACGCGAACTCGTGGAGGGCCTCCTCCGCCGACGATGCCTGGTCGACCACGAAGCCCCAGGTGTGGAGGGTGTGGGCGAGCACGCTGCGGTTCACCGCGTTGCCGTCGACCACCAGCGCCCGCAGGCCCACCAGCGCGGCGAGCCCCCGCTCGGTGCTCTGCGTGCCGACGCCCATCGGCAGGGTCACCCGGAAGACGGTGCCCACCCCCACCTCGCTCGCCAGCTCGATGGTGCCGCCCTGCAGGTCGACGAGGCCGCGCACGATCCCGAGGCCGAGACCGGTGCCGCCGTAGTTGCGGGTGGTCGTCTCGTCGAGCTGCGAGAACGGCTCGAAGAGCCGGGCCTGCTCCGCTTCGGGGATCCCGATCCCGGTGTCGATGACCAAGAAGGCGACCTGATCCAGCTGGCCGTCGACCGGCATGGCCCGCAGGGTGACCGATCCCTCTGGCGTGAACTTCACGGCGTTGTTGACCAGGTTCAGCAGGATCTGGCGCAGCCGCACCGGGTCGCCGCGCCGGTGGGTGACCATGCCCGGCTCGCAGTAGGCGAACAGCTCGATCTCCTTGCGACGGGCGCTGTCGCCGACGAGCATCGCCACCTCATCGAGCAGGTCGGTCAGGTCGAGGTCGATCTCTTCGAGCTCCATCCGCTCGGCTTCGATCTTCGAGAAGTCGAGGAGGCTGTCGATGAGCCCGAGCAGGCCTTCGGCCGAGGTCGCCACGCCGACCCCCAGCTCGCGCTGGTCGTCGTCGAGCTCCGTGTCCAGCAGCAGTCCGGTGAGTCCGATGACCGCGTTCATCGGCGTGCGGATCTCGTGGGAGACGTTGGCCAGGAAGTGCGACTTGAGCGTCGACGCGTGGATGGCCTCGTCGCGCGCCAGGCTCAGCTCGCCGCTCAGCAGCTGGTTCTCGGCGATCACGGTCACGTGCAGGAGCACGGCCAAGGTGAGCACGCCGATCGTGATCCACCCGAGCTCGACCGCCACCGGCTGACCGGTGACCTGGCGCAGGGTGGTGCCGACGACGATCAGGATCGACAGTCCCGGGGCGGCGAGCAGCAGCAGGCGGGTGCGGTCGACCACCGCGGGCGTCGCCTCGTCACCGGCCTGCCACGTCCGCACGGCGGCGACCGCGATGGCCAAGAAGGCCAGGGCGACGGCAAGGCCCACGACGCCAGGGCTGGCCGTCGCGGCCGGCCCGACCTCGCTGGTCGCCGTCGACAAGACGGCGAGGGCCCCGATGCCGGGGATGAGCAAGATGCTGCCCCGGGCCAGGTGCGGGAGCTTGGTCACCGCGAACACGACCACGCCCACCAGCAAGACGTCGCCGATGGGGTAGGCCATCAGCTTGATCTGATCGGGCAACGGGCGTCCGGCGCTCGCGTCGAAGGCGGCGGGGAGGATCGTGACCCAACCGGCGAACAGCACGCTGGCCGCGATCATCAGGCCCTCGGCCACGAACCGCAGCCGGGCCACCGGACGTTGCGGCTTGTCGAGCAGGATCAACAGCGCGACGGAGCACGCGATCACCGTGCCGATGGCCGCCAGGTCCGCGAACCGCATCGAGACGGCCGATCGTCCGGCGCTCTCCCACAAGGGCCGGGCTTCGGCCCCGGCGCACCACAGGACGCTTCCGACGGCGACCGCGGACCACCCGGCCCGGACCCGGCCCGCAGCCTGCCAGGCCACGCCCACCGCGATGCCGGCCGTCACCGAAGCGAGCACGACGCCCGACACCCGTTCGGACCACCCGCCCAACTGGAGGCCCAGCACGGTCACCAGCGCGGCAGATCCCACCCCGACCCAGCCCAGCCGGTCCCAGATCGAGCGGATCGACTCCAGGAGCCAGGTGACGAGGAGGTCGAAGCGATCGGGCGCGTCGAACTCGACTGCATCATCGAGGAGCGGCTCCGCACCGAACTTGCCCGGCGCCCTCCCCCCTGTTGCCATCGACTCGGCCACCGGTTCCTTGTCGGTCACGTTCGGTGGCATTTCAACCACGACTCGTGGGATTCACCGCATCTGAGCCAGACGGCCCCCTCGGGCCACCCGGGCGGGTGAGAGGAGACGGCTCCATGCGCCCCCGGTCGCCACCAGCTGGTCGGCCGTGACGGGCCGGGTCAGCGCGGGGGTCGCGCCGCGGCGCGCTTGGCGCGCCTGCCCTCGTGCATCGCCTCGACTCGCCCCGGCGTGATCCGGTGGCCTTCCACGATCAGCTCCTCGGGGACGGACTGCTCGGACGCCAGATCGCCGAGCCAAGGCCCGGCGTCGTCGAGCCGATCGAGCACCGAGTGGATGGTGAAGTCGCGCGGGGTCACGGCGTCGAGGTCCTCCCACCGCACCGGGAACGAGACCGGGGTGTCGGGGCGGACCCGCGGGCTGTAGGCCGCGACCACGGTGGCGCTTCCGACGCGGGTGGCGTCGACGAACACCTTGCCGCCCCGTTCCGCCTTGATGAACGCGGTGGTCGCCACCTCGGGGCCCCGGGCCTCGGCCCGCGCCGCGATGGCCCGAGTCGCCGCCGCGGCATCGTCGACGGCGATGCCGGCCACCGGGACGAAGACGTGCACGCCCTTGGCGCCGCTCGTCTTGACGGCGCACGCCAGTCCGGCGGCGTCGAGGACCTCCCGCACGAGGTGGGCCACCTGCACTGCAGCCGCGAACCCGTCGCCCTCTGGTGGGTCGAGGTCCAACACGAGGTGGGTCGGATGCGCGGGGTCGGCCGCGAGCACCAGGGGCGGGTGGTACTCCACCGCCCGCTGGTTGGCGAACCACAGGAGCGTCCGGCGGTCGTTGCACAGGGCGTAGGCCACCTCCCGCTTCGATGCCTCGGCCCAGAGCCCCACCGTCTGGACGAAGTCCGGGGCGTACTTCGGGACGTTCTTCTGCATGAACGCCTCTTGGCCCCGGTGGACCCGGATGACCGACAGCGGCCGGTCCCGCACCTCGGCGAGGAGCCGGTCGCTGACGGCGTCGAGGTAGTCGACCAGGTCCCGCTTCGTGGCCCCGGCGCCGTCGAACAGCGGCTGGTCGAGATTCGTCAGCTCCACGCCCTCGCGCGTCTCGTCCACCTTCCGGCTCGGGCTCATGGTCTCGGTCTACCCCCAC
>CAZCVS010000086.1:0-10005 GCA_964501845.1 uncultured Iamiaceae bacterium | reverse complement strand
CGGTCGGCGGCGTTGGACATGGTGGCGACCGCCGCGTCGACATCGCCTTCCTTCTGCTCGATGTCGCCCCGGGCGATCAGCGCCCGGGCGGCGGCCGCGTCGTCGCCCGAGCGGTCCGCGAGGGCGTAGGCCCGCTCGGCATCGGAACGGCCCAGCGCCAGCTCCCAACCCTCGGCGGACGCCGACGACCGGGCGATGTGGATGCGCACGGCCTCGGCCACGTCCGAGACCGGTGCCTCGTCCCGGTCGACGTCGCCGAGCAGATCGAGCGCCTGGGTGTAGAGCCGGATGGAGGCGGGCAGGGCCTGGTCCCGCCGGGCGCGGTCCGCGGCCTCGGTGACCCACCGCCGGGCGCGCTCGGCGAGGTCTGCGGGGAACGCGTCGGTCCGGGCGTTGGGTCCCAGCTCAGACGCGAGCGCCACCGCCGCGCCGTAGTGGTGCGCCAGCTGATCGACGACCCACGGTGGCCGCGGATCGACGTCGACCGCCTTGCCCTCGATGAACGAGGCGATGCCCAGGTGGCACTTCGCCCGCTCGGCCTTGGTGATGGTCTGGTACGCCACCTCCCGCACCAGGTCGGACCGGAACGACCACAGCTCCCCGTCGACCTCCATGATCTCGCCGGCCACCAGGTCGGCGACGGCGCCGTCGATGTCGACCCCCGACCGGAGCTGGCGCCCCATCTCCCGCAGCCCCATCATCGGCCCGCGCTGACCGATGACGCTCGCGTCCTGGAGCACGGCCCGTTGCGAGGGCGACAGGTCGTCGAGGCGGGCGGCCACCAGACCGCGGAGGGTGTCGGGCAGGGCGGCGACGCGGCCGGGCTCGGCCACGGCTTCGCCATCGAGCAGGCTCACCAGCTCCTCGACGAAGAACGGGTTCCCGCCGCTGCGCTCGAACAGGGCCGAGGCGACGGCGTCGGGCACCGGCGCGCCCACCAGGTGCTCGAGCAGCTCACCGGTGGCCTCACGCCCGAGCGGGTCCAGGTGGAGCGTGAGCGCGTTGTGACGGCCGTGACGGGGCGTCCACTGGTCGAGCAGCGCCGGTCGAGCGGTGGCCAACACGACCACCGGGCAGTGGTGGATGGCGCTGAACACGTCGTCGATCAGCGAGAGCACGGCGGTGTCGGCCCAGTGCAGGTCCGAGATCTGCAACACGAGCGGCCGGTGCTGGGCCGTCGCCGAGGCGTAGGTCCCGAGGGCCCGGCCCGCTTCCTGGCGGATGGTGACGGGCTCGGCATCGGCCGGCGGCTCGTAGCCCAGCAGGGTGAGCAGACCCTCGGCGGTCCGCTGGACTTCGGGGTCCGTCGTGCGCCGCTCCATGACGTCGGCCACGGCGGTCCGCACCGCAGACCGGGCGTCGTCGGTGGAGGTGCCCTCGGCGACCTCGAGCGCCGGTCGGAGGGCGTCGGCGACCGGCCACCAGACGTTGGCCTCCCCGTAGGGGACGCACCGCCCCTCGCGGACGATGGCACCGTGCTGCGAGGCAGCCGTGCCGGCGACCTCGTCGGCCAGGCGGCTCTTGCCCATCCCCACGTCGGCCACCAGCAGGGCGAGCATCGCCCGGTCGTTGCGGATCGAGCTGTCGATCACCGTGGTGAGCAACGCCAGCTCGGACCCCCGCCCGATGAGCGGCACGTCGATGCGGCGGGCGCGGTAGCCGGGAGGGAGGGTGGGAGCGACGGCGACCCAGGTCTCGACCGGTTCGTCTCGGCCCTTGGCGTCGAGCAGGCCCCGCTGCTCGTAGGCGATGGTGTGGTGGGTGGCGGCGTAGGTGGCCGGTCCGACCAGGACCTCGCCAGGCGTGGCGTTGGTCTGGAGGCGGCTGGCGGTGTTGACCACATCGCCCATGGCCGTGACGGAGCCGGCGGCGCGCATGGCCCCCACCAGGACCTCCCCGGTGTTGATGCCGACCCGCATCTGGAGGTCCTGGCCGATGGACTCCGCCTCCTCGCAGAGGGTGGTCTGCATGCGCAGCGCCGCCCGCACGGCCCGCTCGGGGTCGTCCTCGTGGGCGGTGGTGGCCCCGAAGAGGGCGATGAGCGCGTCGCCCACGATCTTGTCGACCTGCCCGCCGAAGCTGGTGATGTCCTCGGCCAAGCGGTCGAAGCACCGGTCCACCAGGTTCTTCACCCGCTCGGGGTCAAGCCGCTCCGAGAGCGACGTGAACCCGACCAGGTCGGCGAACACGACGGTGACGACCCGGCGCTCGTCATCGACGGTCCGGAGGGGGCGTCCGCACGACGCGCAGAAGCGGGCGTCGTCCCCAGCCGTGGCCCCGCATGCCGAACACGTCATCGCCGGCATCCTACGGCTGCTTGCCACAGTTAGCGCGGCTCGATTCCCACCGACCGGCCAGCACGACCCCCACCCCCCCCCCCCCCCCCCCCCCCCCCCCCCCCCCCCCGAACTTCGTAGGTCACAACGCCGGTTCGGGCGGTCTCACCTACGAAGTTCGGAGCAGGTCGGTGCCTCGCACGAACTTCGTAGGTCACAACGCCGGTTCGGGCGGTCTCACCTACGAAGTTCCCCCAGGGTCGGGCAGGATGGGCCGATGCCGCTCGATCCCGCTGCTCTTCCGGACGAGGCCCTCGCCTTCCTCGCCGAGTACCACCTCGCCTCGCTCACCACGGCACGACCAGACGGCTCGCCGCACGTGGTACCGGTGGGGTTCAGCTACTCCCCCACCGACCAGCTGGTGCGCATCATCACCTGGGCCGACAGCATGAAGGCTCGCAACGTCGCCGCCGCACCGGGCGGCCGGGCCGTCGTGTGCCAGGTTGATGGCGGCCGCTGGCTGTCGCTCGAGGGCGCCGCCACCGTCACGGGCGACCCCACCCGCGTCGCTGCCGCAGTCGACGGCTACGCCGCCCGCTACCGCCAACCCGGCGACCGCGACGACCGCGTCGCCATCGAGATCCAGGTGGACCGCATCCTCGGCCGAGCCTGACCTCGCGTGCACAAACCGGTCCCAGAGACCCACGAATGCACGCGGCTCAAGATTGCTGCGGCCTCCGCGGACGGCGAGCCACGTGCACAAACCGTTACCAGTGACGCACAAGCGCACGCGGCTCAAGATTGCTGCGGCCTCCCCGACCGCAACCGCGTGCACAAACCGTTACCAGTGACGCACAAGCGCACGCGGCCACCGTCTGAGGCGGGCAACGACGCCCGACGCGCCCACCTGCCCTGGGCGCGTGGTTCGAAACCGTGAGCCACCGCCCGGTCCCGGTCCCCGACAGACCACGATCCGCCCCGGACCGAGGCTGACCGCGTGCAGGAACCGGTCCCAGGGACCCACAAGCGCACGCGGCCCGAGAGAGGTTGTGGCCGGACCCAGCCCGACCGCGTGCACAAACAGGTCCCAGGGACCCACAAGCGCACGCGGCTCGCCGTGGGGAGCAGCTCCCGGCTCGCGTCAGAGGGCGACGGCGATGGCTTCGGCCATCGTCGTGGTGTGGGTCATCGTCAGGAGCCAGCGGGTGACGCCCGCGTCGAGGGCGAGCTCGTGGGCCCGACCGGTGACGGACAGCTCGGGGGCGCCGCTCCCGCTGCGGACCACCTCGATGTCGTGCCAGTCGACGGCGCCCAAGCCCACGCCCAGCGCCTTCATGACCGCCTCCTTGGCGGCGAAGCGGGCGGCGTAGCGCTCCGTCGGATCGTTGGCGGCCTCGGCGTAGACCCGCTCCCCCGGGGTGAAGAGCTTCTCGACCATGGACGGGGTGCGGGCCAGCACGGTGCGCATGCGGTCGACCTCGACGAGGTCGACACCGATCCCGATCACCCAACCGTCGAATCGACGTCGATTCGACGCGTCCGCGCCGTCACTGGCCCCGGCGGTTGTTGACGAACGCGATCACGATCATCACCAGGGCGGCCGAGAAGACGAGGGCGACGATGATCACGACGGCACCTCCTCGCCACCGGAGCGCCAGCGGTCGGCCAGCACGTTCACCGGGGTGGTGAGGATCTCGATCGGCGGCAGCGTCCCGAGCAGGTCGTCGCGGAAGGTGGGCTCGGTCTCGGTGACCGCGTCCTTGAGCGCCGCGTAGCGGCCCCGGTAGGCCTCGAGCACCGAGCGCATGCGGCCCGCCGGCAGCTGGTCGGCGAAGCGGCAGTGCAGCAGGGTGATGCCGGTGCACTGGGTGCCCTTGACCTCGGGGATGAGCACGAGCGTGCGGCCGTCGCTGCGGCCGACCGCCACGGTGACCTCGCGCTCGGTGGCCACGCGGTGCTTGGTGCCCCGCAGCAGCGGGTTGCGCTCCGTGCGCTGCGGAAGGTCCCGGGCGATGCCGCCGCGGTCGACGACCACGATGGTGGCCTCGCCCTCCTCGACGTCGCCCTCGATGCGGTACCGGGTGTAGCCGACCACGTCGTCGACCGAGGCGTCCAGACCCGCCAGGGTGCGCAGGGCCTTGTAGCTGAGCCGGTCGCGAGCGGCTCCGGCGGTGAGCGCCGCCTGCACCAGGGCGATGTCGAGCAGGCTCTCGTCGGAGCGGGAGATCCCGACCGTGACCGTCTTGGCCTGGTGCTTGATGGCGTCGACGGGCCGGGTGAGCTCCTCGATGGCCGCGGTGAGCGCCGCGGTGAGGTCCTCGATGACGACGCTCGGCGTGCCGACCCGGCCGTGCTCCACCTGGTAGGCGTCGAGCGGGGCGATGCCGGTCGCGTAGCGGAACATCGACGCCATGCGCACCGCGGTGCCGGCCTCCAGGCTGCCGTTGTAGGCGCCGCTGCGCAGGCCGTCGTGGAAGCGGGCGGAGATGGGCTCGAAGGTGGGCCGCAGGTCGGCGAGCAGGCGGTCGACATCCGCGATGGCCGGGCTGGAGATGGCGTCCTCGATGGCGCCGCGGGCCTCGCGCAGTCCCCGAGCCTGGGCATCGATGGCCAGGGCGGCCTCGTAGCCGAACAGGTGACCGGCCACGGTGGTGAGCACGAAGGCCAGCTCCGGACGCACGGCCGGGACCGCGATCACCCGCAGGGCGGCATTGAAGCGGTCCTCGTCCTCGGTGGCGATGACGATGGGCGTGGCCTTGTGGGCCCGGTAGATGGCCACCTCCTTGGCCACGTCGTCGGCGTTGGACCCGACGAGCCCGGCGGCGCACACGAGGATCAGCGGCTCCGACGAGAGATCGATGTGCTTCTTGTCCTCGATGGCGTCGGAGGCGATGGCCTTGTAGCAGAGCTCCGAGAGCTTGATCCGGATCTCCTCGGCGGCCACCTGGTTGGCGCCGGAGCCGACGATGGCCCAGTACCGGCGGGACGGCGCCAGCTCCTGGGCAGCCTCGGCGATGGCGGCCCGGCGGGCGAGCGTGGCCTCCATGGCCGCCGGCAGCTCCCGCAGCCCGGCGAGCAGCTCGCTGCGGTGCGCCGCCCCACCCTCGCACCCGGGGACCTCATCCGCGATGGCGCAGGCGAGCACGAACCCGGCGGCGATCTGGGCGTAGAAGGCCTTGGTGGACGCCACGCTCATCTCCACGTCGCGGCCGTCGGAGGTGTAGAGCACGCCGTCGCTCTTGTCGGTCAGGTCGCTGGAGCGCCGGTTGACGATGGCGATGACCCGTGCCCCGCGACCGCGGACCAGGTCGACCGTGCGGTTGGTGTCGGTGGTGGTGCCCGACTGGCTGATGGCGATGACGAGCGTGTCGCTCATGTCCGTGCGCAGCGAGAAGCCCGACAGCTCCGTGGCCAGCACCGCTTCCGAGCGCACCGGCGTCCCGGCCACCTCGGCGGCGAGGGCCCGGGCGAGCGACTGGCCGGCCACCGCGGCGGTGCCCTGGCCGATGACCTGGATCCGGGTGATGACCCCGGACCGCAGGTCGGCGCGGACCGACTCCGGGATGGTCTCCGAGCCCAGCGACGCCCGCAGGAGGCCGTCGTGGCTGGCGATCTTGCCCCGAAGGGTCTTACGGAACGATCCCGGGGCCTCCTCGATCTCCTTGAGGAGGAAGTGCTGGTACGAGCCGCGGTCGATGTCGCGGGTGGTGACCTCGGGGATCACCAGCTCCTCGTCGGTGACCGGCAGCTCGATGCCGTCGTAGGAGAAGCGGCGGATGCCGTCGAGCGTGCCGGCGGCAGCCGCATCGAGCTCCATCACCTGGCCGCGCGAGGCCGAGGGGTTGGTGAGGTCGGCCGGGGTCTCGCCATCGAGGCGCAGGTAATGGGTGGCGTCTTCGACCACGCCGTACGGCTCCGACGCCACGACGTAGAGGTCTTCGTCGAGGCCCACGTAGAGGGCCTGGCCGCTGCCCCGCAGGGCGAGCTGGAGGCGGCCGGGGGCGCCGGCCACGTTGGCGGCGATGGCGACCGACCCGTCGAAGCGCCGGACCGACTGGCGGAAGGCGTCGACGGCCTCGTCGCCTGCTGCGAGGCGCCGCGAGACGAGCGTGGGGATGACCTTGGCGTCGCTGGTGATCTCCGACGCGATGCGCAGCTCGTCGCTGACCTTGAGGTCGGCGAAGTTGTCGACGTCGCCGTTGAGCGCCGCGGTGACGTAGGGCCCGCCCTGGCGGTCGACCTCGTCGGAGTTCATGGGGTGGGCGTTGGGCTGGGAGATGATCCCGATGGAGGCCCAGCGGGTGTGGCCGAGGACGGTCACCTCGGCGTCGTCCCCGGCGACGGCCAGGTGCAGCAGGGCGTCGTCGCGGATGGCCGAGCGCAACACGGCGGTGTTGTCGCCCAGCTCGCCGATCTCCGCCGCCGCCTTGTAGACGAAGCTCAGGTGGCCCTCGGGGGTGACCCGCACCGCGCCCGCCGTGAACAACGGGTCCGTGGCGCGATCGGCCAGCAGCGCCGCCACCGCCTGGTCGGCGAGGTCGAGCCCGTGGCCGTGGACCAGCAGCATCAGGCCGGCGGAGTCGCGGCCGCGGACCTCGAGGCGGTCGAGGGCGCTGAGCGCCGCCTGGACGGAGGCGAAGGCACCGGTGGCCGACGGCGTGGGCCCAGGCCCGGCAAGGTCGGCCACGGCCCGGGCGGTGCGCAGCCGGTCGCGCTGGACGGCCCACAGGGCGTCCTTGAGCCGGATGAACGCGGCGTTGACCGACTCCAGCGCCGGCCCGGAGGCCGGGTCCTCGTCGAGCGCGCCCTCGCGGTCGGCGAGCGCCAGCCCGATCTCGGTGCAGGCCGTGTCGACCGCCGGGGTCAGGCCCCGGTCAGCGAGGAGGGCGGCGATGCCCGGGGTGCCGCGGAGCAGGCGGTCGACCGCCTCCACCCGCTGGGCCGCACCCGCGACGGCGGCGTCGAGCGCTGCGGCCGGCGCCGCACGCAACTCCCCAGCCGCGCCCTCGAGCAGCGACAGCAGCTCAGCCGAGGTCGGCGCCGGGCGGCCGCTTCTGCGGCGGACGACGGCGATGATGCCGCACATCTGGGTTCCTCCGAGGACACGGGCAGAGTGCCCCGGAAGCACCGGGACCGGACCATGGTACCGGCCCCTGCCCAGAGGCCCCGCGCCCGGGCGGGGTCAGGCGCCGAGGGCGGTGACGACCGAGGCGAGGTGGGCGGCGATCTCGGCCGCCTCCTCGTGGGTGGGGGCCTCGACCATGACCCGGATGACGGGTTCGGTCCCGCTGGGGCGCAACAGGACCCGGCCCCGCTCCCCCAGCCGGTCCTCGGCCGCGGCCACGTCGTCCGCCACCTTGGACATCAGCCCCGGATCCCGCCGGGCCGTGCGCACGTTGACCAGCACCTGCGGCAAGCGGGTCATGGCCGCCGCGGCCAGCTCGGCCAGCGGCCGGCCGCGGCGGGCGACCACCGACAGCAGGGCGATGCCGGTCAGCATGCCGTCGCCGGTGGACGCCAGATCCCGGAAGATCACGTGTCCCGACTGCTCGCCCCCGAGGCAGTGCTTCCCCTCGTCGAGCGCCTCGAGCACGTACCGGTCGCCCACGTCGGTGGTGATCACGTCGATCCCGTGGGCAGCCATGCCCTGCCGGAACCCCAGGTTGCTCATCACCGTGACCACCACGGTGTCGTGGGTGAGCTTGCCCCGCTCGTGGCGGTCGATGGCGCAGATGGCGATGATCTGGTCGCCGTCGACCAGCTCGCCGGCGCCGTCGACCGCGAGCACCCGGTCGGCGTCGCCGTCGAACGCGAGGCCGACGTCGGCGCCGTGGGCGATCACGGCGGCCTGGAGCGCTTCGGGGTGGGTGGACCCCGAGGCCTCGTTGATGTTGACCCCGTCCGGTTCGACGTGGATGGCCACCACGGCCGCGCCGAGCGCCTCGAACACGCCGACGGCCAGTTCTGACGCCGCGCCGTGAGCCCCGTCGAGCACGACCTTCAGCCCGCTCAACGCCCCTTCCGGGACGATGTCCTCGGCGAGGAATCGCTGGTAGCGGTCGATGGCGCCGTGGTCGAGCGAGATGGTGCCGACCTCGGCGCCGGTGGGGCGGGGCCGGGGGTCCCCCTGGACGCTGAGGGCGGTGAGCTCCTGCTCCAGGCGCTCCTCGAGCTCGTCGGAGAGCTTGGACCCACCGGCCGAGAACAGCTTGATGCCGTTGTCGCCGAAGGGGTTGTGCGACGCGGAGATCATGGCGGCCGGCACGTGGTCGGCGGCCGAGAGGAAGGCCACACCCGGGGTGGGGACCACGCCGAGGTCGACCACCTCGACGCCCTCGGTGGCCAGCCCCGCCGACAGCGCCGCGGCCAGCAGCGGTCCGGAGCGCCGCGTGTCGCGCCCGATGAGCCACCGGCTCCCGCCCAGGACCCGGGCCGCCGCCCGCCCCAGGGTGAGGGCCAGCTCAGGCGTCAGCTCCCGGTTGGCGATCCCGCGAACCCCGTCGGTCCCGAACTTCAAGCTCATGGCGCCACCGTACTGCCGCCCCTCGACCCGGTCGCCGATCGTTGAAGCGCCAGCGACATGTGATTCCGGGGTGGCGCAACCCAGCGCCAGCAACGCGTGCAAGCCAGCGCCAGCTTTCGCCGAAGGCGAGAGGGACCGAGCGGCCCGGTGCCAGAGGCCCCCCCCGAGGGCCGAAGGCACCCAGAGCGGAAGAAATAGGGCGGGTCTGCCGAGGCGCAGCCGAGGATCCCACCCGTGAGCGGCGAGACGGGCGAGATCCAGACCGAGGAAGCGACCCAAGAACGACGAAGGCCGCCGCCCCGAAGGGGCCGGCGGCCTTCGTCGATGGCTCCTCAGTACGGAAAGCGCTGAGGAGCGAAGCGCATCAGCGCTTGGAGTACTGAGGAGCCTTGCGGGCCTTCTTGAGGCCGTACTTCTTGGATTCCTTCTTGCGATCGTCTCGCTTGAGGAACCCGGCCCGCTTGAGGACGGGGCGCAGCTCGGGGTCGAGCTCGATGAGGGCCCGGGCGATGCCGAGGCGCACGGCACCGGCCTGGCCGGTGACGCCGCCGCCGTGGATGGTGACGTCGACGTCGTAGGCCTCTTCGAGCTGCGTCAGCTTGAGCGGCTCCTGGAGGATCATGCGGTGGGTCGGGTTCGGGAAGAAGTCCACCCAGTCCCGACCGTTGATGACGATGGTGGCGTCGGCGTCGCCCTCGGAGGGGCGGAGGCGGACACGGGCCACGGCTTCCTTGCGGCGACCGGTGGACTGCACGAGGGGCTTGGACACGAGATGAACTCCTACGCGCTGCGGCGGGCGTCGGCCAGCTCGAGCACCTGAGGCTGCTGAGCGGCATGGGGGTGGTTGGGACCGGCGTAGACCTTCAGCTTCTTGAGCTGGGCCCGGCCGAGGCGGTTCTTCGGGAGCATGCCGCGCACGGTGTTGCGCACCGCGTCTTCCGGCTTCTTCTCCAAGAGGTCGGCGAAGGTCTGCTCCTTGATGCCGCCCGGGTACCCGGAGTGGCGGAACACCTTCTTCTTCTCGGCCTTGCCGGCCGTGAGCACGATCTTCTCGCAGTTGATGATCACCACGTGGTCCCCGGTGTCGATGTGGGGGGTGTACGTGGGCTTGTGCTTGCCACGCAGGATGGAGGCGACCTCGGTGGCGAGGCGGCCGAGCACGAGGCCATCGGCGTCGATGATCAGCCAGTTGCGCTCGATCTCTGA
>CAZCVS010000085.1:0-10038 GCA_964501845.1 uncultured Iamiaceae bacterium | reverse complement strand
GCGAAGGCGACTCCGACGATGGCCAAGAGGCCGATCGAGAGGTGGATCGCCTTGCGGCTCCGGCGCACCTTCGACTGCGGCTCCGTGGGAGCTGCGGTCTCGGTGTGGGCGGGGCTGGTCACGTTGGGGGTACTCCTTGATCGGCGGACCCGCTCCCACCGGAGGGTGGACGCCGCACCCTGCGAACAGGGCGGGCGTTGCTCGAACATCAGCCGGAGGAATCCGGGTCCGGACGAGCGACGGGCGATCGGTCGGGCGACAGACTGTCGCATCCGTAACAGAAATGCAACACGAGACGCCCCGTTGTGACAATCGACCCACGCCGTTCACAGAGGCGAACACACCCGTCACCCGGTGGCCCACTGGCGCCACCCCTCGGGCGGTCACCGTTCTCGTCGACGGATTGGCCGTATCCCGACCATCCCCGATCGACAAGAAGCGCAAGCCACACCGCGACCAACCGAGTGGAGCGAGGTGGGCTGGTGAAGGGGCGTGGTGGCCGTCGGGACCGGACGCGCAGGACCCCGGCTCGAGAGCCGGGGTCCTGTTCAGCGGAGAGGGTGGGATTTGAACCCACGGACGAGTTACCCCGTCACCTCCTTAGCAGGGAGGCCCGATCGACCAGACTCCGGCACCTCTCCGTGTTGCGTCGCAGATCGTACACAGCCAGCACCCTGCGTCCCGCCTACGATGCCGAGCGGAGCGGTGGCAGAGCGGACGAATGCACCGGTCTTGAAAACCGGCGACCCGCAAGGGTCCGAGGGTTCGAATCCCTCCCGCTCCGCCAAACGTTGTCGATCGCGCAACGCCATCGAGGTTGGTAGCCGGTCTTGCTTGCGGCGCCGGTCGCACCCGGAGCATCGACTGGGCGGGTTCGCGAAGATGGGCTGATGGACGATCCGGTGGTCGCGCTCCGAGCCCAGCAGGAGGAGGTGGCGCCGTACGTCACCGCTGCCGAAGCCGACGTGCGCGCGTTCGCCCGACGATGGCGAAGCTGAGCGCGGGCCTGGTGCTGCACCGGACGGGCGCGGCCGGCATCGAGGTTCTGCTCGTGCACCCGGGCGGCCCGTTCTGGGCCAACAAGGACGAGGGCGCCTGGTCCATCCCCAAGGGCGAGCACGACGAGCACGACGATCCGCACGCGTGCGCACTGCGGGAGTTCGAGGAGGAGCTGGGCTCGGTCCCGCCGCCGGCTGACGAGCCCGACCGGGACCTCGGCGAGGTGCGGCTCAAGAGCGGCAAGCGGGTCCGCGCCTTCGCCCGGGCCGGCACCCTCGACGTCGACGAGATCGCGAGCAACACGTTCGAGATCGAGTGGCCGCCGCGATCGGGTCGGATGCAGACGTTCCCCGAGGTCGACCGGGCCGGCTGGTTCTCCCCCGACGCAGCCCGCCAGAAGCTCAACCCCGCGCAGGTCGAGCTGGTGAACCGCCTGCTCGCCGAACGGGCCTAGAACGATTCGAGGTAGACGAGCACGGCCGCCAGCTCCTCGGGTGTCAGCGAGATCGGGGCTCCCGTGCCGTCGCCGTGCTCGCCGAGCAGCGCCTCCAGCGTCGGGGCCCGGCCGTCGTGGCCGTACGGGGCCCGACCGCGCACCGCCCGGAGCGGCGGGGTGACGACCTCGTCGAGCCGGCCGTCGGCGACCTCCGAGGGCGAGAGCACGTCGTGTGCCTTCCCATCGGTGCCGACGTCGCCGGAGTGACAGGCGGTGCACCCGGCCGCGGCGGCGACCGCCTCGCCCCGCTCGATCTCCGCCCGCTCGGCCGCGCCGTCCCACCCAGGACCGACCGGCGCGGTCACCTCGGCCATGTACGCGCTGAGCGCGGCGGTGTCGACCAGCAGGCCGTCACCGCCCAGCAGCTGCTGGACCGTGTCGAGCGCCAGCGCATCGCTGCTGGTGAACTCGCCGTTCCAGTGCAGGGGCTTCACGGTCGGGTTCACCTGCCAGGCGGGCGGGGTGCGCCGCACCTTGCGCTCGATCGCCTTGGTCGCGGCGTCGGATGTCTCGATGCGCCAGCTGAGCCCATCGTCGCCCGCCGACGGATGGCACGACCCGCAGGTGACGACCCCGAAGGGCGTGAGGTGGGTGTTGGTGGCGTCGTTGAACATGCGCCGGCCCTGTTGGGCGAGCGGCGAGAGGTAGCGGTGCTCCACGCTCCGGCGCCCGACCTGCTCGGGCGCCAACCGCTCGATCGGCTCGTCACCCCCCACCTCGCTCGCGCCGGCCGGCAGCCGCAGCTCGGCCACCTGGTGATCGAAGCCGACGTCGACGTACGCCCGGGTGCCGTCGTCGCTCAGCACGATCCCCCGCCCGCCCTCGCCGATGGCGAACGTCGCCACCGTGTCGGACGGGTGCGACGGGGCCTCCCCGGAGCAGCGGACCACCGAGACCGAGTGGCTGAACTCGCCCACGACCCACACCAGGCCATCGCTCGGTGCCGCCGCGAGGGCGACCGGGCCGCTCAGGCGCCGGGGCTCGTCGGTCAGCGAGCCGAAACGGGCGCCGCAGGCCCCGGCGATGGCGGGCTCGAGCCGGGCCCGTCCGTCCGTCGGGGTGCCGTAGGTGGAACCGGCCTCGATCTCCGCCCGCGTCAGCTTCCGCTGGTTGTCGACCACCTGGTACACGCCCAGCGGCCCGCGGGGCCCAGTGTCGAGAGCGGTCAGCGACGACGGGGTCCGGTTGCCGTCGACCCATGCCCGGTGCGCGGATGTCGGTGCCACCTGGAGGGCGGGTGCCGGATCCCGTGACGTATCGGGCGCAAGCTGGTCCACGGCCTCGACCACGTCATCCACCGCGAACGTGTGGAGTCGGCCGTCCCCCGAGGTCGACACCGTGATGCGCTGGCGGGAGCGGACGATGCCGGTGGGTCGGCCGGCGAGGGTGATCGTTCCCACCGTTTCCTGGCGTTCGAGGTCCACCACCGCCAGGACATCGTCGTGGGGACAGGTGACGACGGTCAGGTCCCGTTCCGGACCGTCTGGCGCCGCCGCGATGGTGATGGCCGCGGCCGATCCCCCGCACGGCACGCGGACGGTGGAGACGACCGCGCCGTCCCTCGCGACAGGATCGTGGGGAAGCGGGTCCAGGTCGATCAGACCGATGCCGGTGCTGCGATCCGCCGTCACGACCAGGTGGTCTCCGAGCGCGGTCAGCTGCCGGGGCTGGCCCTCCACGGCGAGGCGGCGGACCACATCGAGCGTGTCCGGGTCGATCTCGACGACCTGGTCGTCGTCAGGCGAGGTGACCCACAGGGTTCGCCCGTCGTCGGCCCACGCGATCGTGCTCGACCGCGAGACGTCGGGGAACGAGTCGGCGCCGGTGGTGTCGATGGACCGCACAGCCGCGGACCCTGCGACCAGCACGGCCGCCACCGCGAGCGCCGGCAGGCCCCAGGTGAGGAGCCGGCGCCGAACCGGCCGGGCGGCGTCGACGTCCACCTGGTTCAGTTGACCCCAGGCGGCAGGACGATGGCGAACTCCGCGATGACCGGCTGGACCGCGCACCCCAGCTCGAACCCGCCGATCGGGATCATCACCGGGTCGCCCTCGTCCGGTCCCGGGTCGTTCGGATCGGCGTTGCCGTCGATGTCGAGGAACCCGAGGATCTGGTATGTGCCGGCGGGCAGATCGGTGTCGAGCGGGAACGCCTTGCTCGGGCCCTCCTGCACGTCCACGCCCTCGTCGGTGATGTTCGCGACGGCGGTCGTGCCGGGCAGCGGGCCGGTGATCTTGACATCGCTCGCCTTGTAGACCGAGCCGTAGACGGTGCCCTTCAGCGGCGCCTTGAGCTCCGAGCCCTTCACCGTGGTGGACGGCTGGTAGGTGATCTCGAAGCGTCCCTCGGTGGCGACCTTCGAACCGATGTCTTCGCAGGTCGGCGCGGGCTTGTCCCAGTCGTCGGGGACCTCGACCTTGCCCGTGTAGGGCACGAAGGCCAGATCGTCGAGCTCGTTGGCCGGAGACTCGATCGAATAGGCGATCTGGGAGATGCCGTCGGCGCCCTGGGCGATGACCTCGACCACGCCGCCGCCCTCGGGATCGTCGTAGTAGAAGGGCACCTCCCACGGGGTCGACGAACCGGGCTTCTCCTTCTCCTGGGCGGCGGTGTTCTCCGCCATCCGGAAGACGGTCTGCATGAACTCCTCGCCGGCGATCAGCGAGGCCGGTGCCTTGGCCACCGGGATGCGGCGGCCGTCGACGGTGATCACGTCGAATCCGACCGACACGCGATCCTCGTCGAGCTCGGGCGTGACCGTCAGCCGCAGCCAGTTGTGCGGGACCAGCTCGAAGTCCTTGAAGTTCTGGGACTTACCGGCGGAGATGCCATAGGCGCGGTTGGCGAAGAAGTCGAACTGGTCGCGCTCCACGTCGAACCACACCAGGCCGTACACCGTCTCGTAGGGATCGCCCTCGGCGGCCGCCTTGTTGATGCGGTCCGGGAGCAGCGAGGTGGTCGGGCCCTGGGCCTGCACCTCGAGGTTGGTCCCGGTCTCCGGGTCGAACACCACGCCGACGGTGACCTCGCCCCCCTGCGCCGAGCGCGACCGGTACTCGATCCGCCACGGCGCCAGGCCATCGGGATCCTCCTTCGCCACCTGCTCGGTCTGGACCAGCGCGGCGTCGACCGCATCGATGAACGTCCTGCCGGTCGCGGTCGAGGCCGGAACGCTCGCCACCGTGCGGGTCGGCGGCTCGGCCCCGGTCGTGTCGAGGGTGACGGTGAGCGCCACCTGGTCATCGGCCGTCGGGTGCTCGGACGAGGCGAGGTGCAGGCCGGTCCCGACCTCCAGGTCCTCGAGGTACGTGCCCTCCGCCGCGTCCGCCCCGAAGAGCTGGGACGAGATCTCGTCGAACGACGCCCGGTCCGTGGGGATCTGAGTGGTGAGGCCCACATGCTCCGTCGGCGACGTCGGGCCGCGCAGCGCGACGGTCTCGGCGCTCTGCTGGGCCTTCTCCGCGTCTGGTTCCTTCGCAGACGAGGCCGTGGTCCCGGCATCGGAGCTGCACCCGGCCACGATCAAGACGGCAGCCACCGCCAGCCAACACTTCGTTCGCACCTTCAGCCCCCCGGCATCGTGACGATGCTGCCCCTGCAGCCGCAGCGACGCTACTCGACGGTCTGGCCTGAGCCCGGGCGCCGACGGGGCCGTACGCTCACCCCGTGACCTCCCTGCCGTCCCCCGCGGTCGACGACGAAGCCGCCATGGCCCGAGCGCTCGATCTGGCCCGGGCCGCCGCGGCAGCGGGCGAGGTGCCGGTCGGCGCCGTCGTGATGCTCGACGGTCAGATCATCGCCGAGCGGGCCAACGAGCGCGAGGCCAGTGGCGACCCCACCGCCCACGCCGAGGTCCTGGCCATCCGCGACGCCGCGGCCGCCATCGGCCACCGCCGCCTGCGCGACACCACCCTGGTCGTGACCCTCGAGCCGTGCCCGCTGTGCGCCGGTGCGGTGTGGGCGGCCCAAGTGGGCCGGGTGGTGTTCGGCGCCGCCGACCTGAAGGCCGGCGCCATGGGCTCGCTCTACAACGTGGCGGTCGACCAGCGCCTCAACCACACCACCGAGGTGGTCTCGGGCCTCCGGGCTGGGGAAGCGGCCGACCTGCTGACCTCGTTCTTCGCCGCGCGCCGCTGACCGCACCGGCCCTGGTCAGTGCCCGAATCGGGGTTCTCCAGTGGGGAGCCGGGCCCGTCCGCGGCTATCGTCGGAGCCGGAGGGCTGCCAGAGCGGACGAATGGGACGGTCTCGAAAACCGTTGTGGCTGCAAGGTCACCGTGGGTTCAAATCCCACGCCCTCCGCCATCGTGAACCGGGCTCCGGCCCTGGTCCCGGAAGGGATCGGGACCGGAGCCCGGCCGCGTCGGGGTCCTTCGGTGGTCGGTCAGCGCCGATCGGGGGGAACATGGACCCGTGCGCACGCCTGATGATCCCCGCGTCCGTGCCGCCTTCGCCGCCGTCGACCGGCGCGGGTTCCTGACCACGACCCAGCGCCGCCGGGCCCGCGCCGACCGGCCCATCTCGATCGGGCACGGCCAGACCAACTCCCAGCCGACCACGGTCGCCAACATGCTCGAACTCCTCGAAGTGCAACCGGGCCAGCGCGTCCTCGACCTCGGCAGTGGCTCCGGTTGGACGACGGCGCTGCTGGGCCACCTCGTGGGCCCGACCGGGCGCGTGGTCGGCGTCGAGCTGGTGCCGGAGCTGGCAGCCTGGGGCGCCGGCAACCTCTGGCGTCACGATCTTCCCTGGACGTCGATCGAGACGGCCGATCCCGGGGTCCTCGGCAAGCCCGCCGCCGGCCCCTACGACCGGATCTTGGTCTCGGCGGGCGCTGCCGAGCTGCCCGCCGCCCTCATCGAGCAGCTGGCCCCCGGAGGGCGGATGGTCATCCCCGTCCGCGGCGAGATGCTCGTGGTGGACCAGACGGAGCACGGCCCGACATCGTCGACCCACGGCCGCTACGCCTTCGTCCCCCTCATCGTCTCCCGCCCCCTTAATTAGATGTATCGTCCTTGGACGGTTCGTCGCTGGACGAATCATCGCTGGATGAATCGCCGCTGGACGGTTGGTCTGTGATCTGGCTTGATGGCGCCCTGATGCCTGCGACCCCGAAGACCCGCGCCAAGTCCGAGAAGGATCCGGAGCTCCTCCTCATCGGGCAGCACCTCCGCGAGCTCCGGCTCGAGCGGTCGCTGACGCAGGAGTCGCTGGCCGACGCCGCTGGTCTCCACTGGACCTACATCGGCCAGATCGAGCGGGGCGAGCGGAACCTCACCATCAAGAACGTGCTGCGCCTCGAGCGCGGGCTCGGCATCGGCCCGGGGGACCTGACCCGCGGCGCCTTCGCCGACGTCACCCTGCCGTCCAGCGGCTGACGACGTCCCCGTCGCTCAGCACGCACAACCCGACCTCGTGCGCACCGTCGTCGGACTGGAGGGCGTAGATCTCGACGCCGGTGGTGCGGCCGTCGGGCCCGTCGATCCGTACCAGCACCGACCCGGTCCGGTGCCGGGCGTCGAGGACGATGCGCTCGACGCCGCGCTCGTCGACCACCGCCAGGCGCCGGGTCCGCAGGTGCTCCTCGACGCTGGCGCGCACCATGGCCAGCTCCAGCTCGAGGGTGGCGAGCCGCGCCGCGAGGTCGTCCACCCGCTCGCTCTGGTCGGCCGCCGTCATGGCGGCATGACACCACAGCCGTACCCGCCAGAGCGAGCAATGCTCCTCATCTGCACCAGCCGCAGGGTCACCAACCGCTCCCCTCGTGGACCTGAGCCCACTGGTCGCGCCGGAACGAGACGATGTGCAGATCGACAGGGCGGCCCTCGTGGAAGAGGTACTCGCGCAGCACGCCTTCCTCCTGGGCGAAGCCGGGCTCGAACAGGCCCATGTTGTAGGCGGGGACCTCGGCGAAGACCTTCCGGTACGGGAACGTGGCGAAGAGGTGGGAGAGGAACAGGAGCATCCCCTCGAAGGTGGCGCCGGCGTCGCCCGGCACGCGGTCGCCGAAGCGGAGGAACGCCACCTTGCAGTGCAGCCCCGCTTGGTTGTGGTCGTAGGCCGACACCAGGCCGACCGCGGCCCCGGAGTCGATGAGCTCCACGACGTACTGGGCCCGCACCCCGTCCGACAGACCGCCCACGAACTCATCGGCCGGGACGGTGCGGCCGCGGTACCGCCAGGCGCCCGAGGTGGCCGGGTCGAACGAGGCGAGGTAGATCGGCAGCAGGTCCTGATCGAGCACGGGGCGCAGCCGGACCCGGGTCGAGGCGCCAGGCGAGGACGGGACCTCGGCCCGCAGCCCCGCGCCCCCCTCGAGCGCAGCGGCGAGCCAGCGGTGGGCGTCACCAAGTGTCGCGGCTGGCCCCGCTCGTGACCGGCTCACCAGGCGAAGGAGTACGAGTCCTCGGCGCGGGTGTCCACGTTCTTGCAGTTCGTGGAGGCCGTGCCCCGGCGGGTGAACTTGGCCGGCGAGAGGTTGCTGGCCTTGCACCGGAAGTGCCCGCCCTCGGTGTAGTACTGCCGCAGCACCGCCGAGTCGTTCCGCAGCGACGGCCAGCTCAGCGTGGAACTGGTCGCGCCACCCGACACGCTCGCCCCGCTGGTGCCGATGCTGACGCCCGAGATTCCCGCCCCCGTACAGGTGAACTTGGACAGGAGCCCGAGGTCGCCGACGCCATCTCGGAAGGCGGCGGCGTTGCCGTAGACGCGCAGGGTGGTGGTGGCCAGACCCGGCTTGTCCTGCGCCGGGTTGTCCCGTGCGGCCACCTCGATGTACCCGCCGCTGGTGGACTTGCTGGACAGGTAGTGCCGATCGCGCAGGGAGGTGAGGGCTCGACCTGGGCCGGCGGTGCTGCCCGGCCCGGCCGCCTGGACGGCCGGCGGGTTCTGGTAGCCGGCGGGCTGCGGCTGAGCGGCGGCGGCTTCGCGCTGGGCGATGACGGCCGGATCGCCGGCACCGTCCGCGCCGGCCGCGCCGGCGCCGGCGAGGGCCGCGAGGCCGGTCGCCGTGGCGAGGCCCGTCGTGGCAAGGGTCCACCCGATGGTCCTCATGCTGCTGCTCCTTGGTGCTGGCAGGAGACCGGAGGGGTGGAAGCCGGTACTGCGTTTTCGTATAGTGACGAATCACATAGCTACCACCGCCCGCCCGATTCGGCAAGCACCTTTCTCGGCCCGCGTGTCCCGCACGTGCCGTGTCTGCCCCGAACGAGCAGCCCCTGGAGGCCCCATGGACGACATCGATCAGCTCGCCGCCAACGCTGTCGCCAGTGCCGCCGCCACGCTCGGCCGAGCGCGCCGCCACGCCGTCTGGCTGGAGCGGATCGCGGTGTCGATCCTGGCGTTCGGCCTCGTCAGCACTGCCTTCCTCGTCGTCGGCGACGGGGCGCTCCTGTGGTCTGGCCTGACGGCGGCGCTGGGCACGCTGGCCGCGTGGGGCGCGCTGCGAGCCATCGCGCTCCTGCTCCACCTCCGAGTCGACGAGACCATGGTCGAGCTCGGTAGCACCGAGGCCGGTTGAGACGGCCCTCGACGACCGTTCAGCGACCCCCGACGGTCTCGGGGCCGTAGCGGTCGAGCTCGCGCTCGAGGTCGAGCGGGAACGTGCCGACCTCGACCTCAGCAGGCAGCAGGTCGGCCGGGACGACCCAGCAGACCTCGAACTCCAGGCCGTCGGGGTCCTTGGCGTAGAAGCTCTTGGTGCTGACGTGGTCCGACGCGCCGACCAACGAGCCGGCCTCCTGGAGCTTGCGACCCACCTCTGCGAGCTCCGCGAGCGTTCCGACCTCCCACGCCAGGTGGTACAGCCCGACCGTGGACCGCCC
Organism: uncultured Iamiaceae bacterium; assembly: GCA_964501845.1. Classification (GTDB taxonomy): domain Bacteria; phylum Actinomycetota; class Acidimicrobiia; order Acidimicrobiales; family Iamiaceae; genus Aquihabitans. The sequence continues at coordinate 720 of CAZCVS010000085.1, read as the reverse complement.
GGCGGTGGACGGTCCGGCACCCTCGCCGATGGAGAAGAAGGCGATGTCGTGGTCGTTCGTGGAGTCAGGAGCCTGGAGGAACGAGCCGCCGGGAAACTCGACGACGGTCGTGAACCCCAGGACGTCCCGGTAGAAGTCGGCGCTGCGCTGCGCGTCGCGGACGTACAGCACGGCGTGGTTCATGCGCTTGATGCCCATGGGGAGATCCTCTCATCATCGGCGCGCAACGGGGCCGGACGGTCACGGTGGGAAGGACGACGAAGGAGCACCCGGAACGGGCGGCGGGGTGCCCGCTCCGGGTGCTCCCATCACGCTGCGACGACCAGGCGGGTCGGCCGCCCACAGCGGATCGGGGAAAGCTCGTCGGCGATCAGGCGTCGACGGTGGCCGGCACGAGGACGGCCTCGACCTCGAGGATCACCTTGATCTTGTCGCCGACGACCACGCCGCCACCGTCCATGGGGACCTCGAAGTCGACACCGAACTCCTTACGGGAGATCTCGGTCTCGGCGGAGAACCCGGAGCGGGTGCCGCCCCACGGGTCCGGGTGGACACCGTTGAACTCCAGGTCGAGCACGACCGACTTGGTCACGCCCTTGACCGAGAGGTCACCGGTGACCTTGTAGTCGCTGCCGGCGGGCTCGACGGAGGTGGAGGCGAAGGTCAGCTTCGGGTGGCTCTCCACCTCGAAGAAGTCGGCCGACTTGAGGTGGCCGTCGC
>CAZCVS010000084.1:4089-10069 GCA_964501845.1 uncultured Iamiaceae bacterium | reverse complement strand
TCCCGGCCATGACCGCCGAGGCGGCGTTGGTGCCGTGGGCGGACGAGGGGATGAGGCAGACGTCGCGCTGCTGGTCGCCCCGGCTGTGGTGGTAGCCGCGGATGGCCAAGAGACCGGCCAGCTCGCCCTGGGAGCCGGCGTTGGGTTGGAGGCTGACGGCGGCGTAGCCGGTGATCTCGACCAACCAGTCCTCGAGCTCGCCGATGAGCTGGCGGTAGCCGGCTGACTGGGGGAGGGGGGCGTAGGGGTGGATCTGGCCGAACTCGGGCCAGGTGATGGCCTCCATCTCGGCGGTGGCGTTGAGCTTCATGGTGCACGAGCCCAACGGGATCATCGAGCGGTCGAGCGCCAGGTCCCGGTCGGCCAACATGCGCAGGTACCGCAGCATCGCGGTCTCCGAGCGGTGCTGGTGGAAGACCGGATGGGTCAGGAACGGGGTGTCGCGCTCCAGGCCGGCAGGGATCGCGGAGCCGGCCGCAGCGTCGAGGGCGTCGAGATCAGCGCGGGCGACGCCGAAGGCGCCGAGCACGGCCTCGACGTCGGTACGCACGGTGGTCTCGTCGGTGGAGATGCCGACGGTGTCGGCGTCGACGAGGCGGAGGTTCACGCCGGCATCGAGCGCCTTGGCCACCACCTCTGCCGCGCCGCCCGGCACCCGGGCGGTGACGGTGTCGAAGAAGTCGGCATGGACGACGTCGACGCCGCCCGATCGCAGGCCTTGGGCCAAGGTGGCGGCGAAGCGGTGGGTGCGCTGGGCGATGTCGGTGAGGCCCTCGGGGCCGTGGTAGACGGCGTACATCGAGGCCACGACGGCGAGGAGCACCTGCGCCGTGCAGATGTTGGACGTGGCCTTCTCCCGGCGGATGTGCTGCTCACGGGTCTGGAGCGCCAGGCGGTACGCCCGGTCGCCGTCAGCATCGACCGAGACGCCCACGAGCCGGCCGGGCATCGAGCGCTGGAGCCCGTCGCGCACGGCCATGTAGCCGGCGTGGGGGCCACCGAAGCCGAGCGGCACGCCGAAGCGCTGGGCCACGCCCACGACGACATCCGCACCCATCTCGCCAGGGGAGCGGAGCACGGTGAGGGCCAAGATGTCGGCGTCGACCGCGACCACGGCACCGTCGGCGTGGGCCGCCTCGATGACCGGCGTCCAGTCGACGATGCGGCCCGAGGAGCCGGGGTAGGGCAGCAGGAGGCCGAACGCCTCGGTGTTCGCGGGCAGGCCGCCAGACAGGTCGGTCACCACGACGGTCAGCCCGAGCGGCTCGGCCCGGGTGCGGACGACCTCGATGGTCTGGGGGTGGCAGTCGGCGTCGACCAGGAACACGGCCTCGGCGCTCTTGCCCTTCGCCGCCCGCTTGGCCAGGGTCATGGCCTCAGCAGCCGCGGTGGCCTCGTCGAGGAGTGAGGCGTTGGCCAGCGCCATGCCCGTGAGGTCGGCGATCATCGTCTGGAAGTTCAAGAGCGCCTCGAGGCGGCCCTGGGAGATCTCCGGCTGGTACGGCGTGTAGGCCGTGTACCAGGCGGGGCTCTCGACCACGTTGCGCAAGATGACCGCGGGCGTGATCGTGGCGTGGTAGCCGAGCCCGATCATCGAGGTGACGACCTCGTTGCGGTCCGCCAGGGCCCGGAGGTCGGCCAGCGCCTCGGTCTCGGTGCGTGCCGCCGGCAGGTCCAGGCCCTCGGTGCTGCGGATCGAGGTCGGCAGCGCCGCATCGGTCAGCTCCTCGAGCGAGCCGTAGCCCAGCGCCGCGAGCATCTTCGCCTGCTGCTCGGCGCCCGGACCCAGGTGGCGGGTCTCGAACGGGGCGGTGCCCTCGAGGTGGCGGAGGGTGGGCTGATCGGTCATCGGAGGTCTCCTCGGTGGCCCTCGGGCCGCGTTCGTCTGACCTCCCCAGCTGTCGGTGGACCTGAGAGCTTCACCCGGCGGACGGGCTTTCCCCTTCGGTGAGGTGCGGCGCTGCACCTGCTTTCCAGCGTTGCCTTCGTGGACGGTCCGGGTGCCTGAGAGATTCCGGGGAGGACTTGCTCCTTCGGCGTGCTCCGAAGAGCACTCTCCCGCTCACGATGAACGGCACCCGAGACGCTACCAGGAGGCCACGGGTGCCGACCGGATCGCCGCCCCACCGGGCCACCGCTACGCTCGGCGCGGGCGGCAGGGCCGCCGACGACACCAACCGCAGCGAGCGAGGAGCACGAGATGAACGGGCGCACGAGCACGGCGGCGATCGGCCTGGCAGCGGCCTTGATCTTCGGTGGAGCCGCGTGCAGCGGCGGCGACGCCGCCGAGAAGCTCACCGAGAAGGCCATCGAGGACGCCGGGGGCGGCGACGTCGACATCGACTCCGAGGACGGCACGGTCAAATACACCGACAAGGACGGCAACGAGACCGAGATGAACATCGACGGTGCCGGTGCCTCGCTTCCGAAGGACTGGCCGGCTGACCTGGCCCCGCCCGACTCGGTGACGCTCCTCACGTCCAACACGTCCACCGTCGACGGCTCGAAGAGCATGACCGTCTTGGGCGAGGCGGAGGGCACCGTCGAGGACCTCTTGCCCGCCATCAAGTCGCAGCTCGAAGACGGCGGCTGGGAGATCACCCAGGACTCGTCTTCGACGGTGGGCACCGGCTCCTACGCCGGGCTGACCGCCGAGAAGGGCGACCAGGAGGTCACGGTGGCGATCGCCGGAGACCCCACGAGCGAGACCAAGGTCACCATCACGATGTCCATCACCTCGAAGGCCTGACCCCGTCAGTCGACCGGCTCGGTCGAGCCGAACGCTCCCGGTTCGACCTGGGCGATCCAGTCGAAGAGGGGCTGCGCCTGGAACCAGCCCTGGAGATGGCCCCCGTTCTCCACCTGGGTGGCCCGGGCGACGTCGCCGTCGATGAGGACCGGCTCACCGGCGGCGCGGGCCAGCAGCTCGACCTCGCAGGTCCGCTCCATCGTCACGTACCAGAACACCGTCTCCTCGACGGAGTGGCCGACGGTGAGCAGACCGTGGTTCCGCAAGATGACCGCCTTGTTCTCCCCGAGCCCGTGGGCGAGCCGCTTGCCCTCCTCGGGGTCGTTGACCGTGCCCGTGTAGTCGTCGAACAGCGCGTGGTCCTCGAAGAACAGGCAGCTGTCCTGGGTCAGCGGTTCCAGCTCCCGCCCCAGCGTGGCGAAGGCCCGGCCGAACTTGGAGTGGCTGTGGGCCGCGGCGACGACGTCGGTGCGGGCCTCGTGGATGGACGAGTGGATGGCGAACGCCGCCCGGTTGACCGGCCACGTGCCCTCGACGACCTCGCCCTGGTGGTTCACCAGGATCAGGTCGTCGACCGTGATCTGCTTGAAGCTCATCCCGAACGGGTTGACCCAGAACAGATCCGGATCGCCCGGGTCACGCGCCGTGATGTGGCCGGCAACACCCTCGTCGAAGCCGAACCGCCCGAAGATGCGGAAGGCGAGGGCGAGGCGCTGCTTGCGCCACAGCCGCTCGTGCTCGGTGTCTCGCTCGGCGAAGGGGTTGCGGGGGAGGCGTGCGCTGACCATGCGCCGATCCTACGGGCATGGTCCGCACCCGTCGACGGTCGTCAGCCCAGGACGTTCAGTCCAGAACGCGGGCCGCATACGTGGGCGCAGCGATGAGGGCCTTGAACACGCCCTCGGTCCCGTCGGTGGCGTAGATGGCCAGCAGCACGTTGACCTGGGCTTGGCTCGGGGCCTTGCCGGTCATGCCCCGCACCAGTTCCACCACGGCGACGGTGCCGCGCATCTTGCGCTCGTACTCCGACGACTCGGAGAACTGGAGCACGACCTGGCCGCGCGTCCAGCTCCGGTCGTTGAGGCGGCGCAGGTAGAAGGCGCGGCCAGACGGGTCGGGGGCCCGGTCGAACACGTTCTGGTAGATCGTGTTGATGAACGTGGCGTTGGACAGGTCGCCGTAGCGCCGCTGGAACTCCGTCGACCGGGAGAACTGCTGCGAGATCGACGACAGGGTCCGTCCGTTGCGGCGGCTCCGCGCCCAGTAGTCCAGGCCGCTGGGATCGGGCAGGCGCAAGAAGTATGCCTTGTACAGCCTGGTGGCCGGACCGTAGGCGCCATCGAACCAGGTCGATCCCCGCAGCCGGTCCACGAAGGCGGAAGGGGTCTCCGTGCCCGCGGTCAGCGCGTTGACATCGGCTGCTGCCACCGGGTTCGAGGCCGCCGCCCCCGCGAAGTCCTTGTGCTGCTGCTGCACGAAGGCGGTGAGCGAGGCGAACGGCGCGACGGTGCGTGCACTGACCGCGGGGCCGCTGGAGCCCACCGCGTTGACGGCGGCGACCTGGTAGCGGACGACCGTTCCGGCCTCGGCGGCCGGCAGGGCGATGGTGCGGCCGCTCGTCACGGGGATGACCGGTCCGGCGGTCGACGTCGGGACCCCGGTGAGGGGCGTGACGTCGTAGCGGGTCACGGCGCTGCCACCGTTGTCGGCCGGAGCCGGCCAGGTCAGGGTGAGACCGGTGGGTGCGGCCGAGATCACGGGCGTCCCGGGGGCCGACGGCGCCGCCGCAGGGAGGACGTCGACCGCGACGATGACGCTGGCGCTCAGGTTCCCGTTGACGTCGAGCGAGCGGACCTCGACGTAGGATGTCCCGATCTTGTTGATCACCTTGTCGGGGGCGATGCCGATGGACGGCGTCCAGGCCGACACGGCGCCGTCAGGGTCGTGGACCCGGACCTCTTGGCCGCGGAGGCCGGCCGCGTCCGTGCCGCTGAAGCGCACGGTGGCGCTGAGGCGGTGGACGCCGCCAGGGCGCCCGCTCGGCAGGACCGTCGCCCCCGCCGTGGGCATCGTGGTGTCCGCCCAGTTGCGGCCGGCGACCGTCGCGGCGTCGGCGATCTTGCCCTGCCCCTGCTTCGACGGGTGGAAGTGGTCGCCGCACCCGCCGCCGACCAGACCCGGGATGGGGCAGAAGCTGGCGGTGTTCCGGCTGATGTCGAGGTCGGTGAACGCCCACTGGGCTTGGGGGAGCAGTGGGCCATCGGGCGGCGTCACCCGGTTGGAGGTCAAGTCGAACAAGCGGTTGCCGTCGAACCGGCACCGAAGGACCTTGGCGCACTCCGCGGCGAGCACGGCGTTGTACGCCTTCGTGCGAGCCCGCACGTCGGCGCGGCGCTGTCGATCAGCGGCGCTGTAGCTGTCGGGATTGGCGAGCAGCGACTGGCACGGGAACTTCACGCCGATGGCGGTGAGACCGTCCCAGTAGAAGCGGGCGCCGTTGATGCCGGTGGCCTGACCGCTCTGGGGCTCGGGGTGGTAGGTGGCGTGCTGCGGCGCGCCCCGGATGTACCACAGGTTGTAGATGTCCGGAACGCTCATCACCTGGATCAGCGCGCCCGGAGCACGCGTCGCCACGGCCGCAAGCCCGGCCTGGAACTGGGTGCGGTAGGTCTCGACCGGCGTCATCGCCGCCACCGTGTCTCGGCACAGGTCATTGCCTCCCATCTCGACGAGCACGAGGCCCGTGTCGGACGGGAAGGCCGAGACGTCACCGCTGCCACCGGACTTGCCGTTGAGGACCTGGGGGGCGAAGTCGGACATCTTCTTGCCGTTCGCCGAGACGTTGTACCGCCGGTTGGTGGGCACGTTGAGCCGTGCGGCCACGCTGTCGACCTCCCAGCCCGTCGCCCAGTTGTTCTTGGGCGTCTCGGCCGAGAGGGAGCCGGTCCCGGTCGACTGGGTGATCGAGTCACCGACGGCGGCCACCGTGGCCGGCTTGCCCGCCCGGGCGGCGGTCGGCGTCGGCGCGGCCCGCGTAGCCGCGGTCTCGGTGACCGGTTGCTCGGCGGGCGCACCACCTGCCGGCGAGGCGATGCCACCCTGGCCGACGATGACCGATGCCACCAGCACCAGGCCCGCCATCATCCGGCGCGACTTCGAAGACGTGAGCACAGATCTCCCCTTTGGTTCGCACCAGACCCCCCGGACCGGCCGCGGGAGGATGGTAACCGC
>CAZCVS010000084.1:0-3989 GCA_964501845.1 uncultured Iamiaceae bacterium | reverse complement strand
TCCCCTTTGGTTCGCACCAGACCCCCCGGACCGGCCGCGGGAGGATGGTAACCGCCAGAGCGGGTGAAGCGCAGACCAAGCATCACCCGGGCCCATCCAACCCGCCGACGGCAACGGCCGGTAGTTTCATCACGTGACGAAACCACCGATGGGTGAGCGGTGCCGGTGGTGCGGCCGCCTGCTGCCCGAACGCACCGGCACCGGGCGCCCGCGGCGGTACTGCCGGCCTGGCTGCCGGCAGCAGGCGCACATGGCCCGCAAGTTCGCCGCCGCCCACGGCCTGGGCGACGACGACGTCATCGTGGACCGCCACCGGCTCGAGGAGCTCCAAGATGCGCTCTACTGCCTCCAGGCCGCCATCGAAGACGTCGACAGCGACCTGAAGGACCGACCCACGGCCGCCGAGGTGCGCACGGCGGTCAACTGGCTCCTCGACAACGCCCGACCCGCCGCCGCCATCCACATCGAACCCAAAGCCGACACCGGTTCCTAACCGCGATTACTCGACATAACGCAGATTATCGGCACCCCTGGTCGAGGTTGGGCGGGTCGAGGTTGGGCGTGTTTTCGGCGCATTCGAACGGGTTGACTAGGTTCGCTCCATGGTTAGGCGGAACCCCAGCTCGTTCGGTCGGGCCGTGGCGGTCTTGCTGGCTGCGACCTTCCTAGTGGGTGCGTGCGGGGTCGAATCCGGCGGCCAAGGCCGGCCGGCGCGACCGAACGCAGGCGAAGATGACCGCCTTGCTGCGGCGCGCGAGCAGACGGCTGAGCTGCTGCCCCGCTTCTCGGGGGTGCAACTGGAGCCTGACGAGACGCGCTGCGCCAGCGATGAGATGGCCGCGGGCGACTTCGACCTCCGCGCCGCGCTCTCCGATCCCACCGCCGCCGGCGACGACCTGCGCGTCGAGATGGTCGAGATCGTCCTCGGCTGCATCCGGTCCCCCGCATCGAGCCCGTGGGTCCTCGCAGTGGTTCGCGGGCACCTGTCGAACCCGACGATGCCGACCCTCACCGATGACGAGGTCCAGTGCGCCGCAGAGGTGATCCTCGACGGCCCGGAGCCCGCTCGGACCCTGATGGGCACCAACCCCGACAACGGCCGGGTCCAGGAGCAGATGCTCGAATGCCTCACTCCCGAGCACCGGTCGCAGGCCTTGATGGAGGAAGGGACCGGGCCGCAGGAGCCCGGCGACGACGAGCGGCTCGACATGATGGTCGACGACTGCGAGGCGGGCGACTCGCGGGCGTGCGACCTCCTGTACGCCAACTCGAGCGAGGCGTCGGCCTACGAAGACGTGGCGCTCGGGTGCGGCGGTGGCACACCTACGGACGAGGGCTTCTGCGCGGCCGAAACCTCGATCGATCCGGAGACGGGCGCCGCCCCCGAAGACCACCCGGGGCTCGACGTGCTGGCCACCGACTGCGAGGCGGGAGACCTGACGGCCTGCGATCTCCTCTACATCATCGCTCCGGTGGGATCAGACGTGGAACGCATCGGCAAGACCTGCGGAGGACGCATCGGCATCGCCGCGGTGCCTGACTGCCGCACCCGCTTCGGCTGAGCGCTCGTGACCGCCCGAATCCGGCCGGTCGAGCGGCCCTGACGGAACCGACCGAAAGGGCGCTCCTGCTCAGCGAGTAAGTTGGCAGCCCTATGTCTCGCAGGATCGACATCGAGCTGACCAGTGACCGTGCCGATGGCACGTGGAGCTGGCGTGCCGCCGGAGCAAAGCAGCCCAAGGGCGTACTCAGGGCGGAGCTGCTCCCTGAGGGGGCCGCGGTCGGCCAGGAGCTGCGGGCCGACATCGAGTTCTCGCTCGACGGCACCGAGGTCGTGGCCGTCCTCCCGCCCAAGGCGAAGAACCGCTCGTCAGTGGAGACGCTGGAGCTCCTCGCCCGGCCGGTGAAGGACGACGAGCTGGTCACGTCCAAGCTCGCCGGCCGTGGTGGCCGTGACCGGGGCGACCGCGGAGATCGAGGCGACCGCCGCGACCGCGGCCCGCGCCGTGACGGCGATCGCAAGCCTCGTGGCGACGGTCGGGGCCGACCCGACGGTGACCGCCGCCCCCGCAGCGAGGGCGACCGGGACCGCAAGCCGCGCTCCGAAGGCGATCGCGGGCCCCGTCCCGACCGGCCGCGCCGCGACCGCCCCGCTCCCCCGCCCAAGCCCAAGGCCAAGCGGCTCCGGGCCGGGCGGGCGCACCGGAAGGCCGCGCTCGACGCGCTGCCCGCAGCCGAGCAGGTCATCGCCGAGCAGGTCCTCAACGGCGGCATCCCCGCGGTCCGCCAGGCCATCGAGAAGATGAACGAGCAGGCCAAGGCCGGCGGCGGCAAGGAAGTCGCGGCCCAGCCGCTGGTCGCCATCGCCGAGAAGCTCCTCCCCGACCTCCGTGCCGCAGAGTGGCGCGACAAGGCCGAGGCCGCCCTGGCTGACCTCGCCGAGCTCGACCTGCGCGACCTGCGTTCCGTCGTGGTCGCCGCCGACACCGGTGCCAAGGACGAGGATTCCCGAGAGCTGGCCAGCCAGCTCCGCGAGGGCCTCACCGCCCGTCTCGACAGCGAGCAGGCCGCCTGGCTCGCCGAACTCCAGGAGACCCTCACCGAAGGCCGCGTGGTCCGGGCGCTGCGGCTCAGCTCCCGGCCACCGAAGGCTGGCGCCCCCCTTCCGGCGGAGCTCGCCGGAAAGCTGGCCGACGCCGCAGCGGCAGCACTCACGTCCGACACGCTGCCAGACCGCTGGGCCACCGTGCTCGACGCGCTCTCCTTCTCGCCGGTACGGCTCACGGTCGCTCCCGCCTCGAAGCCTGAGACCCCGTCCGAGGAGCTGGTCGCCGTCATCACCCGCATGGCCGATCGGGTCCCGAAGGTGGCCGAGGCGTTCGGCATCGATCCCGCCAGCGCACCGTCCCGCAAGGGCCGTGGCCGGGGCGGCCCGGGTAGCTCCAAGGGCGCCAAGCCCCGTCCTCCCCGCCCGCCCAAGCCCCCGAAGCCGGCGGCAACCGTCGCCGCGCCCGAGACCGCACCGGCCGAGGCCCTGGCAGAAGCCATCGCCGGCGAGGACGTGCCCGTCGAGGTCGTCGAGGCCGCCGTGCAGGAGGCGGAGATCGAGTCGGTCGACACCCCGATCGCTGCGGAGTCGAGCGCCTCCGAGCCGGCGCCGGCCCCGGAGCCCGATGCAGCCGCGGCGATCGTGGAGCAACCACAGGAGGTCACCACGGCCGAAACCGAGCCGTCGGCTGCTGCGGACATCCCAGTCGAACCCGAGGCGAACGCCAAAGGCTGATCTCCGGCTCTCCGGCACGCACCTCGTGAGCAACGGGTCGCTCCGGCGGCCCGTTGCCCGCGTCTGGGGCGCTACGACGCGTCGCGGGGCACCACGACCGAGGCGCGGGTGGCGCGCCCTCGGAACTCGCCGGTGCGAGGGTCTTCGTCCCAGCGGGCTCCGCACTCGGCGCACTCGCACGAGTCGAGGTGCACCGAGCCGAGGTACAGGCGAGCCACATCCGCGCTGCAGCAGTAGGGACAGGCGAGGGGGCGGCGGGCTGCGGCGGGCATCGCGGCCTACCGTACCCGCCGGGACCACCAACCTGACTGACCGGTCAAGTCGCGGGTAGCGTCGCCCTCATGACCGTCGACTACGAACTCCATGGCCACATCGCCGTGATCACCATCAACCGCCCCGATGCCCGCAACGCCGTCAACACGGACGTCGCCCAGGGCATCGAGGCCGCCATCGACCAGCTCGAGGAGGACCCCAACGCCTGGGTCGGGATCCTCACCGGCGCCCAGACGGCGAAGGGCTGGATCTTCTGCGCCGGCGCCGACCTGAAGCAGATGGCCACCGACCCGGGTGGCATGTCCACCGCAAAGGGCGGCTTCGCGGGCCTGGTGCAGCGAGAGCGCACCAAGCCCCTCATCGCTGCGGTCGACGGTCCGGCGCTGGCCGGCGGCACCGAGATCGTTCTGGCCTGCGACCTGGTCGTGGCGTC
>CAZCVS010000083.1:0-10085 GCA_964501845.1 uncultured Iamiaceae bacterium | reverse complement strand
ATCGACCGCGCCCCCAACCCGTGGAGCGACATCCCCCTCGCGGACGTCGTGTGGGTGGCCGGTTCCAACGTCGCCGAGACGTTCCCCATCACGACGAGCTACATCTGGCGAGCACGCGACCGCGGGGCGAAGCTCATCGTCCAAGACCCCCGCGTCGTGCCGCTGGCCCGGACCGCAGACCTGTTCCTGCCCGTCCGGCCGGGTAGCGACTCGGCCCTGTTCGGGGCCGTCTTGCACGAGCTGATCCGCAACGACTGGCTCGACCACGACTTCATCGACGCCCACACCGTCGACTTCGACCAAGCCGCAGCCGCCGCCGCGGACATGACGCCGGCGTGGGCGGCCGACATCACCGGGGTGCCGGCAGCTCGCATCGAGGAGGCCGCCGAACTGTGGGGCACCGCGGCGACCGGGATGATGCTCCACGCCCGCGGCATCGAGCAGCAGATCAAAGGCGTCGACAACGTGCTCGCCGCCATCAACCTCGGCCTCGCGACCGGCAAGTTCGGCAAGCCGGGATGCGGCGTGTCGACCATCACCGGCCAGGGCAACGGGCAGGGCGGACGGGAGCACGGCCACAAGTGCGACCAGCTCCCCGGCAACCGCGACATCACCAACCCCGAGCACCGAGCAGCTGTGGCCAAGGTGTGGGAGGTCGACGAGGCCGAGATCCCCGGCAAGGGCATCCCCGCCCAGGAGATCATCGAAGCCATCCACGACGGCACCATCAAGGGCCTGTTGTCGATCTGCTTCAACCCGGCCGTGTCCTCACCCGACAGCAACTTCACCAAAGAGGCTCTCGACAAGCTCGAGTTCTACTCCGTCATCGACTTCTTCCTCTCCGAGTCCGCGCAGCACGCGGATGTCGTCCTTGCCGGGTCGCTGCACGAGGAGGACGAGGGCACCTCCACCAGTGGCGAGGGCCGCATCATCAAGATCAACGCCGCGATCACCCCGCCTGGCGAGGCCCGCCTCGACTGGGAGATCCTCCTCGAGATCGCCGAGCGGCTCGGCAAGGGCGAGCACTTCCAGTACCAGGACACCCACGAGATCTTCGAGGAGCTCTGCAGGGCGTCGTCGGGAGGCACGGCCGACTACACGGGCGCCACCTGGGAGCGCATCGAGGCCGAGCACGGCATGTTCTGGCCCATCCCCGAGGTCGGCCACCCGGGGACCCCCCGGCTGCACGAAGGCGGGGTGTTCTCCCATCCCGACGGCAAGGCCCGCTTCCACGGCGTCCCCTACCGACCGCCCGCCGAGGTCGTCGACGACGAGTACCCGGTGTGGCTCACCACGGGACGCGTCGTCAGCCAGTACCTGTCCGGCACGCAGACCCGCCGCATCGCCAGCCTCGTCGAGCAGTACCCCGAGCCCCTCTGCGAGATCCATCCCCGCCTCGCCGGGTCGCTCGGCATCGGCAACGGCGACCAGGTCACCGTGCGGTCCCGTCGCGGTGAGATCACGCTGCCAGCCGCGGTGGTCACCACCATTCGGCCCGACACCGTGTTCATCCCGTACCACTGGCCCGGCAACAAGGCGGCCAACCAGCTGACCCTGCGAGCGGTCGATCCGCTGTCGAAGATGCCCGAGTTCAAGGTGGCGGCCGTGAGCGTGGCCCGAGCAGCGGAGCAGATCTCGTGAAGGCCACACGGTACGGCGTGGACGACAAGCCGATCTTCGTCATCGACCCCGCCCGGTGCATCGGCTGCGAGGCGTGCGTCCAGGCGTGCGCCGAGTGCGGCACCCACCGGGGGCAGTCGCTCATCCACCTCGAGCGCATCGACCGGGTCGCCAGCACCCAGACCGCTCCCATGGTCTGCATGCACTGCGAGGACCCGACCTGTGCCCAGGTCTGCCCGGCGGACGCCATCAAGCAGACCGAGGAGGGCATCGTGCAGTCCGCGCTCAAGCCCCGCTGCATCGGCTGCTCGAACTGCGTGATCGCGTGTCCGTTCGGAGTCCCCAAGTACGTCGCCGAGTTCGACCAGATGATGAAGTGCGACATGTGCACCGACCGCACCTCAGAGGGGTACGCGCCGATGTGCGCCTCGGTCTGCCCGAGCGAAGCGCTCTGGTACGGGACTCCCGAGGAGTTTCACGCCACGCGCCGCGGATCGATCGTCGACAACTGGCTGTTCGGGCGCCAAGCCGTGCACACCAAGGTCTTCACCGTCGTGGACGATCTCGGACCGATCGATGCCCTCGACGGGACCACTGGCACGTGGCTCGACGACCCCTTCGCCCTGGAGGACTGATGGCAGACGACCCAGCGCAGCCGGTCTGGAAGCGCGACTTCCCGTACGAGTCCGCCGCCGAGGACGACGTTACCCGCCGGGAGTTCGCCCGCTACCTGGTCGCCGGTGCCGGCGCCATGGCCGTGGGCAACCTCGGGCTCGCCGCCTGGACGCAGCTGCGCACCATCAACACTGGCGAGCCTCGGGAGCTGATCCCGCTCGCCGACGTCGCCGTCGGCGACACGTACCTCTTCAAGTACCCGACCGACGCCGACCCGGCGATCCTCCTCCGGCTGGCTGACGACGAGATCGTCGCCTTCAGCCAGAAGTGCACGCACTTGGGCTGCGTCGTCTACTTCGAGGTCGAGGAAGACCGGTGGCACTGCCCCTGCCACGAGGGGAACTTCGACGCCCGCAGCGGCGCCGTCATCTCCGGTCCTCCGCCGCGCGCCCTGGGCCGCATCGACGTCGAGATCCGCGACGACACCATCTGGGCCCTCGGCTACCAGCCATGAGGGCCTCGCAGCGCGCTACACGCGCCTCGTCCGCCGTCGCCGTCTACGTCATCATCCTGGTCGCCTTCCAGGTGTTCCTCCTGACCGTCGCCGTCGAGGCCCTCGCCACCGACGACGAGTCGCTCGCCTGGGCCACCGCCGGCGTGTCGATCACGTTGGCCGTCGGCTCCGCAGTGCTCTTCCGGTACCTCCGGCCGTGACCGCCCCGACGGGCCACCTCATCGAGACGAACGTCCGCATGCTCTTCCCGGGCTACTTCGCCATGGTCATGGCCACCGGCATCATCGCCGTCGGCGCAGCCCAACAGAACCTTCCGTGGCTCGCCGACGCGTTCTACGCGATCGCTGCCGTTGCCTACATCGTGCTCTGGGTCCTGCTGGCCTGGCGCCTGGTCGTCGCCTCGAAGCTGATCGCAGCCGACATCACCAGCCACGCCAAGGGTTTCGCCTTCCTCACCACCGTCGCCGCCACCAACGTCTTGGGCAGCGCATCCGCCGTCATCCACGACTGGTGGGGCCTGGCGTGGGCGCTGTGGTGGTTCAGCCTCGTGCTCTGGGCGTTCTTCGTGTACGCCACCCTGTTCGCCGTGGTCCTCAAGGGCCCCAAGCCCGGCCTCGACAAGGGCATCAACGGCACCTGGTTCCTGCTCACCGTGGCAACGGAGTCCATCGTCGTGCTCGGCGCCCTGCTGCTCCCACGGCACGTCAGCGACCTGCTCGCGTTCGCCCTGATCGCTGCGTTCGCGCTCGGGCTCGTGCTGTACCTCATCGTCATGACCATGGTGTTCCTGCGCTGGACTTTCGCCGAGCTCGAACCCACCGAGGCCGATCCTCCGGCCTGGATCGCCGCCGGGGCAGTCGCCATCACCGTTCTCGCCGGCTCGAACCTTCTCGCCGCACGCAGCAGCTCTCTTCGCATCGAACGCCTCGCCCCGTTCATCGAAGGCGTGGTCATGCTCGCCTGGGCGACGGCGACGTTCTGGTTTCCACTGATGGTCGCCATTGGGATCTGGCGCCACGTCATCAACCGCGTGCCACTGCGCTACCACCCGTCCTACTGGGCCCTCGTCTTCCCGTTGGGCATGTACGGAGCTGCCACCTTCCGCATGCTCGCCGCCACCGAACTCGACACGCTCGGGTGGCTCCCGAAGGCAACGTTGGCCGTGGCACTCCTGGCTTGGACGGCTGCTTTCGCCGGCCTGCTCCTCGAAGCACAGCACGCGGTCAGCCGTACCACCGTTCGCCGAGACCGATGAATGGCGCAGCGGGTAGTCGAGCTTCGTCGTGACCCACGAAACATGATGAGAGCGCGACGCAGGCGCACCCCGCGGCGACTTCGATGTTCAGCGACGCCGCTGAACCCGGCCGCGTGGCTACTGGAGGCCGGCACGGCTCGGATGGACCGGCTACCAGGCCGTGACGGTGGGCGATCCGCGCTCGATCAGGGCTGTGGCGCCGGCTTCGTCGAGGGCGGGACTCCACAGGTAGCCCTGGCCGTACTCGCATCCGATGTCCGTCAGGAACGAGTGTTGGGCCTCGGTCTCGATGCCCTCGGCGATGATCCCCACCCCGAGGGCGCGGGCCAACGTCGCCATCGTTGTGATGATCGTCTCGTCATCGGAGGAACGTCCGATGCCGGCCACGAAGGACTGGTCGATCTTGAGGAAGTCGACCGTGAGCACCTTCAAACGACCGAACGACGAGTAGCCGGTGCCGAAGTCGTCGATGGCGATGGTGGCGCCGTTGGCGTGCAGCTGGCCGACGGACTCGGCCACGTCGGATTCGTCCATGAGCGTGGACTCGGTGACCTCGAGGCACAGTTGCCTGGGTTCGAGCCGGTTGTCGACGATGACGCGGTGCACGTCGTCGGGAAGCGCAGGATCGGAGAGCTGGAACGGTGAGACGTTGACGCCGATGGTCAGGGGGTTGTCGGGCCATCGCCGGTTCCACCGGGCGAGGCACGCGCCGGCGTTGGTGAGCATCTGGCGGCCGAGGTCCTCGATGAGGCCGGATTCCTCGGCGAGAGGGATGAACTCGTCGGGCCCGATCCGACCCAGCTCGGGATGGCTCCATCGTGCGAGTGCCTCGAATCCGAACAGTGCACCGGACTGCAGGTCGTACTCGGGCTGGAAGTGGGTCTCGAGCGCACCGGTCTCGAGGGCGGTGCGCAGGTCGTCGATGAGCCGCGTCCGACGGAGTTCCTCCGCTGCGAGGACCTCGTCGAAGTACTCGGCGCGCCCGCGCCCTCGTCGCTTGGCCGAGTACATGGCCAGGTCGGCGTTGCGGAGGAGCTGCTCGGCCGTTCGCTCGTTGTCGGTATCGGCGATGCCGATGCTGGCGTCGAGCGACACGACGGTGCCGCGCACCTCCAGCGGCTGAGCGAGCGCGCGCCGGACGTCGTCGAGCAGCGGCTGAACGCCGTTGCCGTGGCCGAAAGGATCGAGGCAGATGACGAACTCGTCGCCACCGAGTCGCCCGATCACCGTGCCGGAGGGCAACGCCGCGGTGAGACGCTGTCCGAGCTGGCGGAGTACGTCGTCCGCGTCGACGTGGCCGAGGCGGTCGTTGACGGACTTGAAGTGATCGAGGTCGAGCAGCAGCAGCGCTAGGCGGCCGGTCGTCGCGGGGTCCTGCTCGAGCATGGCGCTCAGCTGGTCGACGAAGGCACGGCTGTGCAGGAGCCCGGTGAGGGGGTCATGCGTGGCCTGGTGGATGAGTGCCTGTTCGGCCTCGTGGTGCTCAGTGATGTCGAGCACCGTCCCGGCGAGGACATCGGTGCCCGCGCTGTGGAACTGGCTGCTGCGCGTGGTGACCCAGCGGATCACGCCGTCGGGCCGGACGATCCGGTGGGTGCAGGCGACAGGGGCGTTGGCGTCGCGCGCCTCCAGGAACGCGGCGGTGAACACGGGCAGGTCGTCGGGGTGGACGTGATCGAGGGCGCCGAGGTTCGAGGGCTCCCGTCCGATGATGCGCCAGAACTCGTCGGATCCGAGGAACTCGCCGGTGCGGAGGTCGAGCTCGAAGCTGCCGAGATTCGCCGATGCCTGGGCATCGGCGAGCCGACGGCGGTCCTCTTCGGACCGCCGCTGCTCCTCGAGGATCTCTCGGAGGTCGTGCGAGGCGGTGATGGTGCCGAGGTGGTTTCCGTCACGGTCGAAGACCGGCGTCGAGGTCGACTGGACGTGGACGGTCGTGCCGTCCTTGGCGGTCATGACCGCCAGCCCGGACCAAGGCTGAGCGTCCAGGTGGGCTCGGCTCGCTCCCTCCAGATGCTCCTCGTATCCCGGGGCCGGGGCGATCAGGTCACCCATGCGCCGACCCAGCATCTCCTCGGCGGTGTAGCCGAACAGGTCGGTCGCTGCTGGGTTCCAGAAGATGGCGATGCCATCGAGGTCGCGGGCCGTGATGGCCTGGCCGACAGCGTCGAGCACCGATGCCTGGAACTGAACCTCCTCCTCAGTCCGGCGCCGCTCGGTGATGTCGCGGACGTGGCCGACGATCCCACCCAACTCGGGCTCGTCGAGCAGGTTCGTCAGGACCAGCTCGACCCAGGGCGCCCGACCCTCGCCGACCATGCGTCCCTCGAACGACACGTGGTCACCTGATTGGGCCACCTCGCTCACGGCCGTTGCCGCCCGGTCCCGGTCGGCGGGATGGATGAGGTCCGTGCAGGCCATGCCGACGAGCTGTGCTGCCGGGATACCGCAGAACCGCTCACATGATGGGCTGGCCCACAGGACCGTGCCGTCGCGGTCGAGCAGGATCATCAGGTCGTCGGAGCGAGCGAGGAACGCTGCCACGACCGCCGCTGACACCACCGGTGGCGGCACCGACGCCGCCCTGCCCTCGAACAGTGGCTCGGGAGCGTCGGCGCCGGGGTCGGCCGAGAACGTGGGTTCGCCCTCCTGATCCGCTACCACCCGCCTTGCCCCTCGCTGCCACAGTCGATCTCGCAGATCGACCCTACCGAGAGCGGTACCGTGCTGCTCTCGGCCGGAGGGTGGGTGGCGGCTCGTTCGTCGATCCAAGAGGCCGGGCACGGCGCTACCCCGGCGCTCGCCGTGGACCCATGCATCGGTACCTTCCTTTCCAACTACTGGTCCGGTAGAGCACGACGGCCATGGCCGGTAGATCCACCGACTGATCTCACCGATATGCCATGTCGGCGCACCCGACGGAGCTCCTGCCGATGACCGCTGCCACCCGCCCGTCTCGGCCGCTAGGACCGATTGTGTCCAGATCAGGCGTAGCGAACGCGCCGCCCATGTGGCCTGTCGGGGGTGAGGATCACGGTGTCGACGGCAGGTTCGACCAGAGCGTGTCGAAGCGTGGTCGCAGGCGCGAGAGCTCCTCGAGGTGAGCTGCGGCGAGCCGTTCTACGCGCCGCGCCCCCTCGGGGGTCAGCTCCAGCCGGATGACCCGTTGATCGGCGACGTCTGCGATGCGCTCGACCAATCCGCTCTCGACCGCTCGGTCGACGAGTTCGACGACGCTGTGGTGGCGCAGCAGCAGGTGGACAGCGACATCTCCGATCGACGGCGCCCCGCTGTGTCCTCTGATGGCGAGGAGCAGCTGGTGCTGGGCGGGGGTGAGGTCAGCTGTCTTCGCCTGCTCCCCGCTCCACCGCTCGAAGCGCCGCAGGCCGTCGCGGAAGTCGAGGAGCCGGCGGTAGTCGTCATCGGTCAGCGACGGCGTGACATTCATATCGTGTCACGATAGTCTCTGGCTGAGGTGATGGCCATGACGGACGTGGAAGACCAACCGCTCGCTGCCCGCGAAGCACCGGACCTGACGCTCCCGATCAGCCAGGTCGTGGTCGGAACCGATGGATCGGAACGATCTGCTCACGCGGTGGAGTGGACTGCGGCGATCGCTGGTGCCTGCGGCGCGGCGGTGACGGTGGTCCATGTCCTCACGCCGAGCCAGGAGCTGATGCGTGACTTCTCGTTCGAGACCATGCACCTGTGGCGGCGGGAGCTCGAATCGCAGCTGCGGGGGCCGTGGGCCGAGCCGCTGCGTCGCAGCGGTCTGGCGCACCGCTGCGTGGTGGTCGAGGCGGACACGGTCGCTGCTGGTCTGGTGCAAATCGCCACGCGCGCGAACGCCGACCTCATCGTGGTCAGCACGCGCGGGCGGGGCCGATCGGCGACGAGCCACCTGCTCGCCCACAGCGCGGGACGACCGGTGGTGGTGGTGCCCTCGGCGTGGCAGCCGAGCGTGCCGTGAGCGTTGCCGTCGACCGCATCGTCGAGCCGTGGGGCCCCATCCCGCCCCGGGGATCCGAGCGCAAGGGCTGTCCTGGGTCCGTTCTCGATTCCCCGTCGAGGAGCTGGCCATGAGCAGTTCTTCGGCAGAAACGGAACCGGACCGGTGCGTGGTGGCCGGCTGCGACGCCGCAGCGCGACGCACGCGACTGGCGATCGGAGGTCAAGTACCTCCGGGGCGGGCCAAGTGCGACAGCGGTCATCGTCTGGTCTGGACGGATGAAGCAGGGTGGCAGCCCATCTACTCCTGGAGGGGGACCTTCGGGGCCGACGTGGACAGCCCGGACAACTAGGTTTCAGCCGTGTCTGCGCGGTTCCGCATCCAGTTCGACGGCGAAACCACACCTCGGTCCGAGGACTTCGAGACGATCCTCGCCGCCGAGATCTGGGCAGCCCGCGAACATCCGGGTGTCAAACACCACATCTGGGTCGAGAGCGGCAGCGACATCGAAGGGTGACACCTCGTGGCTCCCTGCGCGCCCAACGGGCAGACCCCCACCGGCGATGCGACCTTCCTCACCATCTCGCATACGGCTCTCGCCTGAACGCCACTTCCCATCCTCCGGGTGGGGAGGGCCGAGGCCCCCCCAGCGCGAACCCGACGGTCGCTCGCCACTCGTCGGTGCAACGAACCTCGTCACCTCACCGATGGCGGTCGACGGTGGAAGAAGCGCTCATATCAGCGATCGTGGGGCGTCATCGGGAGGGCCGCGAGTTTCTACCGCGATTTCTACTGTGCGGCTCGGTACGGGGGTGTACAGATTGGCACGCCCTCGGTACAATGACCCGCGAAACGCCAGCTCAAGGGCACTATCTGGTACTGGTTGGTACGGGCTGAGATTGGGATCGGTGATCTCATAACCCGAAGGTCGCAGGTTCAAATCCTGCCCCCGCCACCAACGAAATAGCAGGTCAACGGCCCTTTCCGGGAAGCTCGGAGAGGGCCGTTCCTCTGTTTTCGGCGATTCATCCACCGGGTTTTCTACCGGATCGTCTGGGACAGCCGACGACGGCTCGTCACGCACCGGCCTGAGGTGACTTTCGGGTTCGTGTCGTTGATCGAGAACGCGACCGCCAGTTCGGCCACCGCGAGCCGGGGGTGTCCGCAGGTCTCATTGGCCGGTCCGGTGTGCCGGAACCTGGGCAGCTCGGGTCGAACCCATGCCCTGGCTCGATGGGCGGCTACTCGATCTCCCAAGTAGCAGCGCGCACCGGGTTTCACGGCCGCACGAGATGCTCGGCAAGGCTGCTTGTCCCGGCCACCAGATGAGATCAGGCAAGCCGGGCGATCACGTACGTCAGTCCAACGGCTGCAAGACCGGCCAGTGACGCGATGACCGCGATTGAGCTGATCCGATTCGCCTGCCTGAGCTCACACAGGTCTCCCTCGGACACCTCGGGCTTTCGAGCAACTGCTCGAAGACGCAGCTCCAGGGTTGTACGGATCAGGCATCCGACGAGGGTTGCTATGCCGAAGAACGCGAGGACGGGCACCATCAGCTGGCATTCTTCCCGATCGGCAGAGTTGCTTGTCTCATCGAGCTTGCTTCGTCCACGATCGACTCGACTTCACGGTGGCCACGCGCGCGCGGCCCGCTGTCCGGGGCAGCGCGTGTCTCGATTGGTGACGCCTGTCGGCCCGACGTGGAGTGGTGCGGGTGAGGAGACGGGACAGCGCGCCTCGTGGTCGGCTGTCGCCGCGGGCCGCTCGCAGATGGCGGAGGTGCTCGGCGCGTGCGACCGCCTCGCGGGTGCGCCGGCGGTGCAGCAACAGGATGTGGTCGGGGTGCATCGGGTGCATCGGGGGTTCTCCAAGCCGGTCGGTGAGGTCGCCGCGCGCTCAGCCGTATGAGGGGAGTGTGATTCGATCGGTGAGAGGGCTCTCCCGAGGTCCGCGCGAGCTGGCCTGCGCGACGCGGGCGGTCCCACTCGTGGCCGATGTGGGGGCCTTGATGAAGCATTCCTCGGCGACTTTGACGGCGTAGAGATCGGCGCCAATGGCGTCGCACAAGGGCGCTGTCTGGGTCGCCATCGCCCGTAGCGCCGCCAGCTTGCGGTCGAGTGCGGATTCGT
>CAZCVS010000082.1:0-10170 GCA_964501845.1 uncultured Iamiaceae bacterium | reverse complement strand
GCCGCGGGGTAGCTGCCGAGGAACTTCACCTCGTGGCCCTTGGCCCGCAGCACCTTGAGGCAGTCGGCGACGACGTCGTCAGCCACGTGGCCTTCGAGGTCGATCAGGAAGCAGTAGTCGCCGAGGCCCTTCTTGGTGGGACGGGACTGGAGGTTGGTGAGGTTGATGGAGCGAGCAGCGAACTGCTGGAGGATGGCGAGCAGGCTGCCCGGCGCGTCCTCGTGCTGGAACACGACCACCGACGTCTTGTCGTGGCCGGTGGGCGCCGGAACCACGTGCGGGGCCACGGCGACGAAACGGGTCTCGTTCTCCGGATGGTCCTCGATGTCCTCGGCGAGCACCTCGAGCTCGTAGATCGACGCGGCGAGCGAGTTGCCGATGGCCGCCACCTTCGGATCGCCGGCCTCGGCGACGAGGCGAGCCGCCTCCGCCGTGGAGTTCGCGGCGCGGGTGCGCACCGACGGCAGCTCCCGGTGGAGGAACTGGCGGGCCTGGGCGGTGGCGTGCGGGATCGACACGACCTCCTCGATGGCGGCCAGGACGGAACCGGGCACGCTCATGAGGTGCTGCTGGATCGGGATGACGACCTCGCGCTGGATGAGCACGTCGACGTCGAACGCCATGGTGTCTGAGGTGACGTTGACGGTGCCCTCGATGGAGTTCTCGATGGCGACGAAACCCAACTCCACCTCGCCGGTCTCGGTGGCCCGGAGCACGTCGGCCATGGTCGGGTACGGCACCAGCTCGGCCACGGCGAGGTCTGGCTGGGTGAGCAGCGCCTGCTCCGTGAACGTCCCGGGCGGCCCCAAGAAGCCGACCCGCGGGCTGCGGATGGGGTCGGACGGGGTCGTTGGCTGCGCCGGATCGTTCACGACCGGCCAGGATAGGGGTGTGGACGAGGCAGCCATCCGACGATTGATCGAGGAGGTCCGCGCGGGTGAGACCTCGCCGGACGAGGCCGTCGACGCGCTCCGGCACCTGCCGTACGCCGATCTCGGCTTCGCCACCGTCGACCACCACCGCCAGGTCCGCCAGGGGATGGCTGAAGCGATCTACGGCCCCGGCAAGACGCCCGACCAGGTGGCCCGCATCGCCGCCGAGCTCCTCGCCCGGTCCGACGAGGCCGCGGTGGTGCTCACCCGGGCCGACGCCGCCCAGGTCAGCGCAGCCGTCGAGGCCAATCCCGGGGCCGACGTCCGCGGCTCCACCGTCGTGTGGCGCCCCGCACCCGCCCGGCCCGAGCGGGTGGTCCTGCTCACCGCCGGAACCGCGGACCTGCCGGTCGCCGACGAGTGCGCCGCCACGCTGACCGCCCACGGCTTCCGCCCGGTCCGCATCACCGATGTCGGGGTGGCCGGCCTCCACCGTCTCCTCGCCCGGGCCGACGAGCTGACCGATGCGGACGCCGTCATCGTCATCGCCGGCATGGAGGGCGCGCTCGCCAGCGTGGTCGGCGGGCTCACCGGCGCGCCGGTCATCGCCGTTCCCACCAGCGTCGGCTACGGCGCCGGGCTCGAGGGCGTGACCGCGCTGCTCGGGATGCTCGCCTCGTGCGCGGCGGGCATCACCGTCGTCGGCATCGACAACGGGTACGGCGCCGCGTGCGCGGTGGCCCGCCTGTTCGTGTCACCGCAGGCCACCCGCCGGTCCGCCGGTCCAGCCGCCTCCGCCACCACGGGGGCCACGACGTGACCACCGCCTGGTTCCACTGCTTCTCCGGCGTCGCCGGCGACATGGCACTCGGGTCGCTCCTCGACGCCGGAGCCGACCTCGATGAGGTGAAGGAGCTGCTCGGGCGCCTCCCCGTCACCGACTGGCAGCTCGAGGCCGAGCCCGTCCTGCGCGGCGGCATCGCCGGCACCAAGGTCCACGTCCACGCCACCGACTCCACGGTCGTGCGCACGGCGTCGCACATCCAGGGGCTGGTGGCCGAGGCCCGGCTGCCCGAACGGGTGCAGCAGCGCGCCGCCGCGGTGTTCGAGGCGCTGGCCCAGGCCGAGGGCCGCCTCCACGGCCGCCCGCCCGATCAGGTCCACTTCCACGAGGTCGGCGGCGTCGACGCCATCGTCGACATCGTCGGCACCTGCGCTGCGCTCGAGCTGCTCGACGTCGACACCATCGCCTGCTCCCCCATCGCCGTCGGTCTCGGCATGGTCCGCGCCGCCCACGGGATCATCCCCAACCCGGCCCCCGCGGTCGTCGAGCTGCTCACCGGCATCCCCACCAAGGGCGTCGACCTGTCGGTCGAGCTCACCACGCCCACGGGTGCCGCGCTGATGGCCGCCCTGGCCACGGAGTTCGGGCCGATCCCGGCGATGACGGTCACCGCCACCGGCTTCGGCGCCGGCACCAAGGAGCTGTCGAACCGCCCCAACCTCACCCAGGTCGTCATCGGCGAGGCGAGCGACGAGCCCGCCACCGACGGCCAGCCGGTCGTGCTGCTCGAGGCCAACGTCGATGACGTCACCGGCGAGGTGCTCGGCCACACCGTCGGCGCCGTGCTCGCCGCCGGCGCCCACGACGCCTGGGTCACGCCGATCGTCATGAAGAAGGGCCGCCCGGCCCACACCGTGCACGCCCTGGTCGATCCGGCGCTGGTGCCGCAGGTCATGGGGGTGCTGGCCGCGGAGACCGGGTCGCTCGGCGTGCGGGGCCACCGGCTCGAGCGCTGGCCCCTCCCGCGCCGCCACGAGCGGGTGCTGGTCGACGACCTGTCGGTCCGGGTGAAGGTCAGCCCCGGTCGGGCCAAGGCCGAGTTCGACGATGCCGCCCGAGTCGCCGAGCGCACCGGCCGCCCCGTTCGCGAGGTCATCGCCGAGGCGGAGCGCCGCTGGAGCGAGCGAGAGGACGCGACCGGCACGCCGCTGCACGCAGTGGAGGAGATCGACGGCCCCAGCGAGGTGCCGCACCACGGTCAGGCACACGACCACCCGCACCACCCGTCGAACGAGCACCCGCGCGAGCACGGTGACGCCCTCTTGCACGAGGTGCCCCGGCCACTCGACGATGACGACGACCTCGCATGAGGAGCGGCCGATGACACGGGAGATGGAGCGGACCGAGCTGATCGCCCGGGAAGGCATCCGGGACCTCCTCGGCCGCTACACGTGGGCCGGCGACACCGGACGCAGCGCGGCGGTGGCCGAGTGCTTCACCGTCGACGGCGTCTTGGACCTGGGCGACCACGGCGGTCGCTTCGAGGGACGCGACGCCATCGCCGCCGAGCTCGAGTCCGTGACCGCCCGGGTCGCTGCGGCGGCTGAAGCACCGGGGCCGGTCAACCACCACGTGTCGAGCATCCTCATCGCCATGGCCGATCCCACCTCGGCCACGGTCCGCTCGTACTTCTGCGTCTACACCGACGTCGGCGCCGACCACTGGGGCCGCTACCGCGACGACGTCGTCATGGATCGCGTCGACGGGCGCTGGCGCTTCGCCAGCCGCACGGTGCGGGTGACGGGCGCGGCGCCGGACTCGCGCTTCGTCCCGGCACGCTAGGTCGATGATCTTCGTCGACCAGGCGATCTGGCCCGCCCACGGCCGCCGCTTCGCCCATCTCATCAGCGACACCTCCTACGAGGAGCTCCACCAGTTCGCCGCCGGTGTCGGCCTCCCCGAGCGGGCGTTCCACCGGGATCACTACGACATCCCCGACGCCTGGGTGGATGCTGCCGTCGCCGCAGGTGCGACGGCCATCGACGCCCGGGATCTGGCGAAGCGCCTCCGCGCCTCCGGCCTCCGCCAGCGCAAGGTGCGCGTCCACCCCGGCGACTCCGACCCGAGGCCGGCTCCGGCCTGAGCTACCAGGAGCCGTGGCTGCCGCCGCCACCGCCTCCGCCGACGCTGCCCGAGAAGCCGCCGCTGGAGAACCCGCTCGACGACGAGCCGGAATCGGTCGGTGCCGGCGCCACGTGGGACGAGGCGAACGCGCCAGCCATGGAGTGGACCATCAGCGGGCTGCTGGTCTCGATCTCCGCCTTCGGCACCCCCGCGCGCTCCATGGCCGCCTGCCATGCGTCGGCCGCGTCGAGGGCCACGGCCCAGGCCGAGTACTGCCGGAGCAGGCCGTTCTTCCAGGCCCACTCGACGTACTGGCCCTCGCTCTCCACCAGGAACCTCCGGAACGAAGCCACCTGGAGCACGTACGCCGAGCCGTTCGCGGTGCGCCCCGGCCGCAGCGGCGCGTACGCGACGCGGGCGGTGACGCCCGGCAGGCCGAGGCCGACGAGGACCCCGGTGACGATGCCACCGATCACGCCGAGGAGCCCCAGGAGGAAGGCGGACAAGACGCCGAGCACGATGGCGAAGAAGACGAGGGCGAAGAAGGTCGCGCAGCCGCCCGGCATGCCCCGGCCGTGCTTCGGAGCGCCGATGGACCACCACCCGCTGTTGGCCACCCACTCGTCCTGGAGCTTCTCCACGTCGGACCAGGCGGATGCGAACTTGGCGTCGTAGCGGTCGAGGTCGACGACCTCGCGGTTGGCGAACAGCTTGTCGAGCACCTTGGCGGTGACCGGATCGGCCTCGGCTGCCTTCGGTCCGCGGCTGAGACGGGGCTTGCCCTGATGGTCCTCGATCGCCACCAGGTCGTCCGCGATCGCGCCGGAGAACCAGGCGGTGACCGAGGACTGGTCCAGCTCCTCGGTGAAGACCACCGCGCCCTGCCACGGCGTGATGCCCCTCGGGGGCGCGAACTCGATGGTGGTCATCTCCGCCAGCTCGGCGTCGGTGACCCGACGGGTGGTGACCGGTCCGGGACCGGCCACGCCGTGCGCCGCCGCGGCTGCGCCGACACCGACCACCTCGTTGGCGCCGCGCCGTACCGACCAGAGGTAGGTGGCGCCGGCGGCGAGCACGCCCAGCGCCATCGTCCACATCGCCGTGAACCCGGTGGTGTCGGCCCGGCGCTCCGGAAGGGGCGGTGCCGCGATCCCGCTGTTGGACTGCCACTCCGTCACCTCGCCGGACACGGTGATGCCCTGGCGCGGACCGAGCCGGGGGTAGGTCAGCCGGAGCGGGGCACCGGGCTCGAAGGTGCAGGGCTCGTCGGACCCCTTGCCGCCGACCGTGCACCTGGGGTCGTCCAGCGAGATCCCGGCGAACACGACGGTGACGTCCTCGATGGCGAAGTCGGACTCGGCACCGACGACATCGAGCGAGAACGTGGGCGCGGCGAACCGGGCCGCCGGGAGCACGTAGGAGATGACGTAGCGGTGCTGGCCCGAGACGTCGACGTCGGGATCCCCGACGCGGATGCGGGTGCCCTGGACCGGAGCGTCGCGAGGCGCCGTGTCGACATGCACGTCGTCGGGGGCATCGGGCGACGACGCGGTGATCTCGGTGGGCACGCCGAAGTCCTCGGGCACGATCAGCTGAGGGCCGTGGCGGGTCTCCGTGCCGAAGTCCTGATCGATGGTCTCGGTGATCCGCACGCCGCTGTCGCCGGCTCCCTGGACCACGACCTGGAGCTGCTCGATCTTCTCGTCGTGGGCGTTCTGGCCGATGAGCCCGATGAGCGCCAGGAACCCGACGACGAGGATCGACAGGGCCACGACGAGGTGAGACCAGATCTTCACGGGACGCGACACGCCCACCAGTGTTGCCGCCCCGGTGCCAGGGTGCCGGGGAAGGCGACGGCTAGGCCGAGGCGCACGCCTTCCAGAACGCCCGGTAGCTCGGGTAGACGTACTCCTCGGTGACCCACCCGGCGTCGACCAGCTCCTGGTGGTACGCGGGGAGGTTGCGCCACGGCACGCCCATGTCGGTGTGGTGGGCGAGGTGCCAGCCCGTGCGGTACGGCACGATCCAGAAGCGGGCGGCCCAGCTCTGGCGGATGTGGTGCGTGGTCCGGCGGCGGTCCTTGCTGCGCTCCATCCCGCCGTGCTCGGCAATGGCGCGCAGGCGGTTGAGCACCCGCCACACGGTCAGCCACGGGCCGAGCCAGCACAGCGGGTAGAGCCACCAGCGACCGGTGAGGCCCCAGATCAGCGCCCAGATCACCAGCTGCGTCACCCAGATGCGCCCGACGACGGGCCGGGCCTGCATCGAGCGCAGCGAGGTGAACAGCGGCTTGAGGTTCTTCCAGCCCGAACTGCCGGTGGCGTCGCGCAGCAGCTTGCGGCGCCACGACGCCGCCGAGACGGGGTAGCCGGCGTAGAGCGGAAGGTCAGGCTCATTCGGCCCGAACTCGTCCTTGTGGTGGGCGAAGTGCACGCGCCGGTAGACGTCGAAGGGCACGAAGGCCGGGTAGTCGAGCAGCCAGCGACCGACGAGGTCGTTGGCCGCCTTGTTGCGGAACAGCAGGCGGTGCGCGGCCTCGTGACCGAGGATGGCGAGCCGGGCGAACACCGGGCCCATGAGGATGAACAGCGCCGCGTAGCCCAGCGGGTGGTCCAACCAGGCGGCCAGGCCGAACAGGACGGCGATGGCGGTCCAGAGCCCGGCGACCGAGCCGGCGTTGCGCCAGTTGGCGATGCGGCGCAGGGGCTCGCGGACCTCGGGGAGGGCCATGCCCGTGGCGGAGAGGCGATCCGTGGGCAACACATCGGGCAGCGCCGAGGCCGGCGGGACCATCCCGCCGGTAGCCATCGTGCGGACGGAACCGGCGTCGTCCGCGTCGATCGCGTTCGTGGGAGCGGCCATGACCGGAGACGTTACGCCCAGGTGACCATTTTCGGGGAAGCGCGCTCGGTCCGACCTCGCCACAGCGAGATCGGTAGTGTCCCGGGCCACATGACGCTCGTCCGGTTGCTCCGCACTCCTCGCGTTCCCGCGCTGCTGGCTCTGCTGGCGCTGGTCCTCGTGAGCTCCCTCGGGGTCGCGTCACCTGCCGGCGGCCAGGAGACCGACGCCGATCTGAAGAGGTGCGCCTTCACCAAGGCCGAGGCCATCGAGGCCAACGGCGGGCCGCTCGGCGAGGCGCTCTGGGGTCGCCTCTGCCAGGTCGATGACGGCAAGCCCACCTTCCCCGAAGGTGTGGAGATCACCGTCAGCCAAGGAGGCGAGGAGGTCGCCACCGGCACCACCGACGAGGGCGGCTTCTTCGTGGTCGCCCTCCCCGGCAACGGCACCTACCAGGTCACCCTCGACACCGAGACCCTGCCGAAGGGCTTCGAGCTCACCGACGAGGGCCGGGCCACCCTCAACAACGTGAAGGTCAACCTCGGCGACCAGCAGGTCACCTTCCGCCTCGGAGAAGACGTCCGCAGCAGCCGAGACCTCCAGGACTACCTGACCACCGCGGCCAAGGGCCTCCGGCTCGGGCTGATCCTGGCCGTCGCCGCCGTGGGGCTCTCGCTCGTCTACGGCGTGACCGGGCTCATCAACTTCGCCCACGCGGAGCTGGTCACCTTCGGGGCGATCGCGGCGTTCATCCTCAACGACGCCGGCATGCCGTTCTGGCTGTGCATCCCGTTCGCCATCGCCGCCGGCTGCGCGGCGGGGTACGCCAACGACCGTCTGCTGTGGCGACCGCTGCGCAAGCGCAACATGGCGATGATCTCGCAGATGGTCGTGTCGATCGGCCTCTCGATCGCGCTCCGCAACATCTTCTTGATCACCTTCGGGCCCAACAGCCGCCGCTACACCGCCGCATCGGGGCAGCGGGAGAAGGACCTCGGTCTGGTCCGCCTCACGCCGAACGACCTGATCATCATGGGCATCTGCGTGGTGGTGCTGATCGCCATCACGCTGATGCTGCGCAAGACCCGCCTCGGCACCGCCATCCGGGCCACCGCAGACAACCCGGACCTGGCCGCCTCGTCGGGCATCGGCGTGAACAAGATCATCGCCATCGTCTGGATGATCTGCGGCGCCATGGCCGCACTGGGCGGCATCATGTACGGCCTGTCGGTCACCGTCACCTCCGACATGGGCTTCATCTTGTTGCTCTCGATGTTCGCGGCGGTCGTCCTCGGCGGCCTCGGCAACGCCTACGGCGCCCTGTTCGGCGCCATCATCCTGGGTGTCATGCAGGAGACCTCGGGTCTGTTCGTCGACACCGCCTACAAGTTCGTCGTCGCCCTCGCCGTGCTCATCGTCGTCCTGCTGGTGCGGCCCCAGGGCCTGCTCGGGACCAAGGAGCGCTTCGGGTGAGCTGGCTCGGCGTGTTCCTGCTCGCCCTGCAGACGGCCGTGGGCTTCCCGGCGGCTTCGTACGCGCTGGCCGCCACCGGCCTCAACCTGCAGTTCGGCTACACCGGGCTGTCCAACTTCGGCATGGTCGCCTTCTTGATGATGGGTGCCTACGGCATGGCGATCTCCGCCGATCGGGGATGGGGCATCTGGGTCGGCTTCGCCCTCGGCATCACCGCCGCCGTCGTGCTCGCGCTGCTGCTCGGCATCCCGACCCTGCGGTTGCGCGCCGACTACCTGTCGGTCGTCACCATCGCCACCGCCGAGATCCTGCGGCTCGTGATCGCGGCGCGGCCCAGCGCCCCGCTCACCGGTGCCGCCCGGGGCATCGGCGGCCTGTCACGGGAGCTGGGGTTCTTCCGCCCGAACTTCATCCCCGAGGGCCGCTACGGCTTCGGCGACCACTTCGTGTTCAACCCCCGCCAGCTGTGGTCGATGCTCGTCTGCTGGTCCCTGGTGCTGATCGTCACGCTCTTCATCCGCACGTGGGTCCGCAGCCCCTGGGGCCGGGTCCTGCGGGCCATCCGAGAGGACGAGGACGCGGCCCGCGCCCTCGGCAAGAACGTGGTGGTCTTCAAGCTCCAGTCGTTCGTGATCGGCGGCGTCATCGGATCGCTGGCCGGAGCGATGATGGCCCTCGACTCCGGCGCCGTCGGCCCGGCCCGGTGGATCGCGCCGCTCACCTTCGCCCTCTACACCGTCGTCATCCTCGGCGGTGCCGGCACCGTGTGGGGCCCGGTCGTGGGCGCCATCGTCTACTGGTTCGTCCTCGACTTCGCCGACGGCGCCCTCAACAACCTCTGGTTCGAGGTCAGCGACACCACCTCGGGCGCGTTCCGCCTGGCGCTGATGGGCATCGGGCTGATGGCGCTCATGGTCTTCCGACCGCAGGGCATCCTCGGGAACAAGAAGGAGGCGTTCGCCAGTGGACGCTGACGCCACCGCTCCCACCGCCCCCGTGGCCACGCCGGCCGGCGCCGATCCGTTCGCGACGGTCGACCCCGTCCCCGGCGTCGCCAAGCCCGATCCGATCCTGGTGGCCGACGGGGTCAAGCGCCGCTACGGCGGTCTCACCGCGGTCGACGTCGACCACCTCGAAGTCCAGCGGGGCGTCATCACCTCGCTGATCGGTCCCAACGGCGCCGGCAAGACCACCTTCTTCAACCTCCTCTGCGGCTTCGACAAGGCCAACGAGGGGACCTGGACGTTCGAGGGCGTGAAGGCCAACGGCGTGCGCCCCCACCAGCTGGCCCGCCGGGGCATGGTCCGCACGTTCCAGCTGACCAAGGCCCTCGCCCGCATGACCGTGCTCGACAACATGCTGCTGGCCGGCCGGGAGCAGAGCGGTGAGTCGGTGCTCACCTCGCTGATCAAGCCCACCTGGTCGGCGCAGGAGGCCGCGAACATCGAGCGAGCCCACGAGCTGCTCACCCGGTTCAAACTCGAATCGCTCGCCGACGAGTACGCCGCCGGACTGTCGGGCGGCCAGCGCAAGCTGCTCGAGATGGCTCGGGCCCTGATGACCGACCCGACCCTGGTCATGCTCGACGAGCCCATGGCCGGCGTGAACCCTGCCCTCACCCAGAGCCTGCTGGGCCACGTCACCGCGCTGCGCGACGAGGGCATGTCGGTGCTGTTCGTCGAGCACGACATGGACGTGATCATGACCATCAGCGACTGGGTCATCTGCATGGCGGAGGGCAAGGTCATCGCCGAGGGACGGCCGGCCGACATCGCCGGGAACGACGCCGTCATCGAGGCCTACCTCGGCATCGACCACGGCGCCACGACCACCGGAGAGATCCGATGACGGACCCGACCCAGCCCAGCCGGCCCGGCGCCCCGCTCGAGGTCGACCCCGTGGCCGCGGCCGACGACCCGACCGCGGCGGCACCGCTCCCGCCCGACGCCGCCGGCCACCTCGAGCACCCCGACACCGATCGTCCGGTGCTGCTCACCGCCACCGACCTTGTCGCCGGCTACCTGCCCGGCGTCGACATCTTGAACGGCGCGTCGCTGGAGCTGCGCAAGGGTGAAC
>CAZCVS010000081.1:0-10181 GCA_964501845.1 uncultured Iamiaceae bacterium | reverse complement strand
CACACGACGTCCGCGAGGGGGATGTCGCTCCACGGGTTGGGGGCGCGGTCGATGCCGAGGGCCTTCTTGTTGCCGACCCCGGCGGACACCATGCAGTAGCGGCCGTTGTAATCGAGGTTCGCGGTGTGCAGGGCGAGGCGGGCGAACTTGCCGACGAGGTAGCTCTTCTCGTTGGTGAGCGAGACGCCCGACAACATGGCGAAGGCGTCGTCGCCGTAGGTCGCCTGGATCCGCTGGATCTCGCTGACGACCTGGGTGAGCGCCTCGTCCCAGCTGACGTTGCGGAACCCGCCGGGGGCGGACTCGTCGCGCACCATCGGGTGCAGCAGCCGGTCGGGGTGGCTGCCCTGGAGGTACCGCTTCACGCCCTTGGGGCAGAGCTTCCCTTCGTTGAACGGGAAGAGGTACCAAGGCTCGAAGCCGACGACCTCGTTGTCGTGGACCTTGAGCTTGATGCCGCACTGCTGGCCGCAGAAGCAGCAGTGGGTCTCGACGACCTTGTCGATCTCCAAGCCGGCATCCCAGCCGCCGGGAGGTGTCTCGTTGAGGTGCGGCCCGTACGCCTCGATGAGACCGGCCTCGGTGATCGGGATCCGTGCCATCAGCCGAAACCTCCAACTCGTGCGGACTGCGCCAAGGTGGCTCCTGCCCGTCGACACCGCGGGCAGGTGTCCTGGTAGTTGCCGTCGTCACCGATGCCGTAGTCGAACCCGACCTGGGTGAGGACCTCCTTGAGATCGGCGACCTGCTGAGCGCTGGCGAACCCCTCGCCGCAGCGCCGGCACACCGCGGCGGGACCCTCCTCGTTGGCGTTCCGGTAGTAGGCGACGCCGAGGTTTCCGGGCCGCTGGAAGATGTGGAACAGCTTCCCGAACGGCAGGTACATCAGGCCCAAGATCACGGTCAGGGCGTGGATCGTGTTGAGCGCTGAGTAGAACTGGCCGTTCAGCCAGGTGCTCGACACGGTCAGGAACAGGCCGGTCACCGATACGGCGAACAGCCCGGCGAGCGCAAGGAAGTCGCCGCTGCGCTCGACGGCGAGTGCGCCGGGGTCGTGCAGCCGGCGGCGTAGGAAGATGAAGACGCCCGCCAGCACCAGGACGGCGGCGATGTCGAGGCCGTGGAAGATCACCCAGCCCATGACGGTGTCGGCGTCGAACTCCGCGGTCCCGACCCGTGACACGTACACCTGGTAGCGGTCGGCTTGCTGGCCGACGCTCTCGAAGTGCAGGAGCCCGAGGGTGAGCGGGAACGTGATGAGCGCGGCGAGGATGCAGCCCCAGAAGATGAGCTGGTGGGCCAGCCAGCGCATGCGTGACCGGCGCAGGATGAACGTCTGCGCCAGCAACTGTGTGCCGACCAGCGCCGGGAGCGCGGCGGCGTTGCGGGCCTTGCGGGCGCGGAACGCATCCCAGCCCCGGCGGTTCAACATGGCGGTCGGCGGTCGGCGCAGCCACACGGCGTACCGGTAGACGACCCCGAACACGGCGAAGACCAGGCCGAACAGGTAACCCACCAGTGCGGCGTCGAACCACACGAGCTCACCGCTGCCGAAGAAGGTGAGCGCCACGACGATCGCAACTGCGATCAGACCCCAGGTGAGTCCCCGTCTGTCCAAGGCCCTGCTTGGAGTCATGGTCGCCGTACCTCCTGACGGCACCGACCATAGGACGCACCCATCAGCGGTGCTTGGAAGCCGCGTCCTTCGCTCACGGTCACCGGACCACCGATGACACCGACAACACGACGAGCAGCACCACGACGCCAACCATCAGCAACGTTGCGCGGATCCACGGGTGCGTCGGCCCATCGCCCGGCGGTCGAGCCCCATGGCGAACGTCACTGTCCTGCACGCACACAAACCTATACTCTTGCAGTATGAGATTGGAAGTTACGAGGCGAACGGACCTCGCCACCCGTGCCCTGATCACGCTGGCTGATGGCGGGCGTCGGAAGGCCTCCGAGCTGGCCGAGGCCCTCGACGCGTCACCGGGGTTCCTCTCCCAGGCCATGACCCCGATGGTGAACCGAGGGTGGGTGCGCTCCGAACCGGGCCGATCCGGCGGCTACACCGCAGCCGTCGCGCTCGAGGACGTGTCGGTGCTCGATGTCGTCGAAGCGGTCGAAGGGACGACCGACGTCACCCGGTGCGTCCTGGAAGATCGGGCGTGCACCGGCGGCGGTCGGTGCGCCCTCCACGATGCCTGGGGCCAAGCCCGCGGGCACCTGCTGCGCGATCTGGCAGAGACGCCGCTGAGCGCCATCGGCTCCCGGCGGCGGTCACGATGACCAGCACGACACCCGCCGCCGTCTCCCTTGCCAAGGGCGAGCGCTCAGCGCTGCGCAGCGTCGCCGTCCCGACCGAACACGGTGGCTGGGGCCTCACTGCGGAGCCGGTCCTGCTCGGCCTCGCCGTTGCACCGAGCATCGCGGGGGCGTGCGTCGGAATCGCCGCCATCGTGGCGTTTGTGGCCCGCACGCCGTTGCGGATCGTGCTCGTCGACCGGCACCGCAGCCGCGATCTCGATCGCACCGCGCTGGCCAGGCGGGTCCTGCTCGTCGAGATCGCCACCATCGCTGTGCTGGTTGCGACTGCCGCGGTCACCGCGTCGGCCGGGTTCTGGTGGCCCGCAGCGATCGCGGCGCCGCTCGTAGCGATCGAGCTGTGGTTCGACACCCGCTCGCGCAGCCGGCGGCTCGTTCCCGAGCTCGCCGGGACCTACGGGATCTGCTCGGTCGCGGCCATGATCCTGCTCGCCGCCGCACACCCTTCCACCGAAGCGGTCGCCGTCTGGCTGATCCTCGCCGGTCGCGCCACCACCGCCATCCCCCACGTCCGCGCCCAGATCGCCCGCCTCCACGGGCGCCCCTGGTCCTCCCGACTCCTGTTCGTCGCCGACGCGGCCGCCATCGCCCTCGTCGTTGCAGCGTCGGCTGCCGATCTCGCGGTCTCCGCAGGAGCGGTCGCAGTAGTCGGCGTGATCGCCTTCCAGCGCCGGACGGCGGCCACCCCGGTACCCGCCAAGGTCATCGGCCTCCGCCAGACCCTCCTCGGCCTCGCCGTCGTCGCCGCGACCGCCTTGGGCATCCACCTCACCTGACCGAAGGACTTCATCTCATGGCAACCAGCCCGACACTCGCTGCGCTCGTCACGGCAAACCCCGCCACCGCCCGGATCCTCGAGCGCCACCAGCTCGACTACTGCTGCGGGGGAAGCCGCTCTCTGGAGGAGGCTTGCGCCGAACGCGAAATCGACCCCGCCGCCGTCCTCGCGGAGCTCGAAGGGCTTCAGCCCGCAGCGGCGCCTGAGTGGACGACCATGACCGTTGCTGCGCTCGTCGACCACATCGAGTCCACGCACCACCGCTTTCTCCATGAGGAGCTTCCCCGTCTCGCCGCGTTGACCGACAAGGTTGTCGACGTCCACGGCAGCCGCCACCCCGAACTGCACAACGTGAAGATCTCCTTCACCGCGCTGCGCGACGACCTCGAACCCCACCTCATGAAAGAGGAACAGGTCCTCTTCCCGATGATCCGAGAGCTGGCGGCCGCGACGACGGTGCCGACGTTCCACTGCGGCACGCTGGCCAACCCGATCCGGATGATGCTCCTCGAGCACGACCGGGCCGGCGAGCTCCTCGCCGAACTGCGCGAGTTGACCACCGGGTTCGAGCCTCCCACCGACGCCTGCGCGAGCTACCAGGCCCTCTACCGCGGCCTCGCCGAGATCGAAGCAGACACGCACCTGCACGTCCACAAGGAGAACAACGTCCTGTTCCCCGCGGTCCTCGCCCTCGAAGACGCGCTGAGCACACGATGAGCGCAGGACCAGCACGGCCCGCACCCACCCGCGACCTCGACGACCAGGCCGAGGTCGCAGAGATGGTCCGCCGCTTCTACCAAGACGTCGCCCAGGACGATCTGCTCGGTCCGGTGTTCAACGACGTCGCCGCTGTCGACTGGGCCGAACACCTTCCCAAGCTGACCCAGTTCTGGTGCCGGGCACTACTCGGCACCGAGGGCTACCAAGGCAACCCGTTCCGGGCCCACGCAGCCATCAACGAGCGTTCGCCGTTCACACGAGAGCACTTCGACCGGTGGCTCCAGCTCTTCGGTGACACGGTGGAGCTCGGCTGGGTCGGGCCCAACACCGAACGGGCCCTCGCCCTCGCCAGCAACGTCGCCGCCGTCCACTCTGACCGGCTGATCGGACGCTCTCGGGCCGGAGCCCAGTCGTGACCGCCGAACGTGGCGGTGAGGCACCGTGCCTGCTCGGTGTCGTCCACGACCACCGAGACACCGGCGTCGCCTCCGACCCCCGTGCGGACCTGTCAACCCCGGCGGCGATCCACGACCTCGTGACCCGCTTCTACCGCGAGATCGTCTTCGACGAGCTGCTGGCACCGGTCTTCGAGGAAGTCGCCGAGGTCGACTGGACGATCCACATCCCGAACCTCATCGACTACTGGTGCTGGATCGTGCTCGGCACCGACCGGTACCGCGGTGCCGTCACCGCAACCCACCGGCACCTCCACGCCCGCCAGGCGCTGACGCCGGCCCACTGCGACCGCTGGTACCAGCTGTGGTGCTCGACCATCGACGAGAGCTGGGTCGGACCTTGCGCCGAGAAGGCA
Organism: uncultured Iamiaceae bacterium; assembly: GCA_964501845.1. Classification (GTDB taxonomy): domain Bacteria; phylum Actinomycetota; class Acidimicrobiia; order Acidimicrobiales; family Iamiaceae; genus Aquihabitans. The sequence continues at coordinate 5,547 of CAZCVS010000081.1, read as the reverse complement.
ACGACGCACGCGGCAGCGCTCATGGCCGGCATGGCCAAGCACGTGTTCGGGTTCGAATGGACACCACCCGGCGACACCTGACCTGCGGCTCAAGCGAAGGACACGCTCGTGCCCTGACGGCTCCGTGGTCACCGACGGCGGTCTGATCTGGACGGGCGAGCAGGTATCAGGCGTAGCGAGCCGCAAGCTCGGCGTAGCGCTGAGCGACCGGTCGGGGCCTCCGGTCGCTGTCGAAGAGTCCGACCTCGGTGACGGCACCGACGGGCCGGGTGAGCGCTGTGTCCCAGTCGTACTGGTCGCCGCGGCTGTACCAGCAGATGCCCCGGACCGGCAGACCACGATCACCCAGCGTGGACAAGGACCCGGTGAGGGCGTCGAGCCACTCGCTGCCCTGGTCGACCGGAAGCCCCAGGTTGGACGTCTCCGAGACCCAGAACGGGACCCCGTACCGCTCGTACCAGTCCGTGGCTGCCACCTCGTAGGCCTCGACCCGATCGGTGATCGTCAGCGGCCGCAGTGCCCGGGTGCCGTGAGCCGTGACGCTCACCGGGTAGATGTCGTGGCCCGCGATGATCCGCTCGGGGGGCACTGCGCCGATGAGCGACGAGATCCGCTCGAGAACGGGTTCGGCGATGACGTCGGTGAGCCTGCTCGCGATCCCCCGCGGTGCCACCCCGAGGTGGAGGTCCCACACAGCTTGCTGGAGGTCGCGGGCATCAGTTGCGGCGTGAACGGCGGCTTCGTCCTCGGGATCGGCGAGCTCGCACCCGAACCCTTCGGAGCCGATCCACCATCCGTCACGGTCCGCCCGGATGCGGGCCAACGCCTCGAGGTTCGCAAGGGCGATGTGGCCGAGCGCGGTGAAGTAGTCGTCCTCGGACGCCTTGCGGTCGTTCCACATGCCGAGCAGCGCCGAGAACATCGCGGTGATGCCCGGCTCGTTGACCGGCGTGAACCAACGAGGTTCCGGGTAGCGGGCGAGGAACGCCTCGACGTAGCGGACGAACCCGTCGACCCAGCCCGGATCGCAGAACCCCTCGTAGTGGTCGGGGAGCCCGAAGTGGCAGAGGTCGATCACCGGCTCGAGGCCGTGACGCCCGCAGGCATCGAGGGCGCGGTCCCACAGGGTCCAGTCGTAGGTCCCCGCGGCCGGCTCGGTCAGCCGCCACGGCATGCCGTAGCGCCACACGCCGATCCCCAGGCCGGCCACGTCGCCCAGATCTCGATCGAGCTCCTCGAGGTGGCCGCTGGCCGCGTACTCGTCGACGCGGACGGTGCGCCCGTCGTCCAGGACGAGGGGGTCTGAGCCTTCCTCACCGCAGGCGACGGCAAACGGGGGGAACTCCACGGCAACCAGTTCCGATCGATCTCGAGGACGGGTTTCACATGATGGCGTACCGCCCGTCGGCGCCATCTACTTGGAGGACCAAATGCCAAGCGGTGCAACCCAGAGCAAGTCGTACGGAGGGCCGCAGCTCGCCGTGGACGAGTCCGCTCAACGGGCCGGACCCCCGACCATCTGACGCGGAACACAAGGGACGTCGCATCTCTGCGCGGCCGATTCGGCCGCATCTCGGGTGTCAAACCACGTCGCGGAAGCCAACGGGCCGAAGCTGCCGTCCTCGCTCAGGTACCGCCCAGGACGGTCCGGTCCGAAGTCACGCACTACCCATCCTGCTGAATCTGACATCAAACCTCCCGCATCACTCGCTGTGTCGCACCGTAGCGATCCATGTAGCGGGCCCCGAGGCCTGCCGCCGATGGCGCCCGGAGCTCGATCAGTGTCGTGGCGACCGGTTGTTGCCCGAGGGCCTGTCGGTCGCCCAGGCGGGGATCTCGATGGGCCGGTCGCCCGGGTGCGGATCGACGAGTGGGCAGCGGGTGCCGGTGTAGATGGTCGGCATGCACCGGTTGCAGTGGATGCAGCCCGAGGTGGTGCCGGCGCCGGCGGCCCACTCGTTGACGATGTCGGGGTGGTGGAGGATGGCTCGGGCCATGGCCACGAACTCGAAGCCGGCAGCCAGGCCGCGTTCCGCGGTGGCCAGTTCGCTGATGCCTCCGAGCAGGATGATGGGCATGTCGAGCGCCGCTCGGAACTGCCGGGCCTGATCGAGGAAGTAGGCCTCTTCGTAGGGGTAGGTGTGGAGGAACCGGTCTCCGACGAGCCGGAACCCGGGACGCAAATACCACGGCAGCGTTGCGCCGAACTCGCGGGTCGGCGCCGCTCCCTTGAAGAGGTACATGGGGTTGGCAAGGGAGCTGCCCCCGGTCAACACCAGGGCATCGAGGCCGCCGTCGGCTTCGAGGAAGCGGGCGACCTGGATGCTGTCCTCGATCGTCAGTCCGCCGCGGTAGCCGTCGACCATGTTGAGCTTCGCCGTCACCGCCACGTCGGTTCCCACCGCGGCGCGGACGGCCGTGACCACCTGGCGGGCGAAGCGCGCCCGGTTCTCGATCGAGCCGCCCCAGCGGTCCGTGCGGCGGTTGAACTTCGGGCTGAGGAACGAGCTGAGCAGGTAGTTGTGGCCGATGTGGATCTCGAGGGAATCGAACCCGGCGTCGACGCAGAGCTTCGCCGCCCGCTCGTAGTCCGAGGTGACCCGGGCGATGTCGTACTCGTCGGCGGCCTTGGCGAAGCGCATGCCGAGCGGGTTGAACATGCGCCCCGGTGCAAGGGACCTCGCCTGATTGGACGAAGCGTTCGCGACCGGCCCGGCATGGCCGATCTGCGCTTGAGCGAGCGCGCCTTCGTCGTGGATGGCGGCGGTGAGCCGGCGCAGGCCGTCCCGTGCTCCGGGCACCAGGAGGATGCACCCGGAGTCGGTGCGACCCTCGGGTGCGATCGACAGGTACGCGACGGTGGTCATCGCCGCGCCGCCTGCGGCGACGCTGCGGTGGAAGCCGATGAGGTCCTCGGTGACGACGCCGTCGGGGGTCATGCCCTCGAAGGTTGCGGCCTTGATGATGCGGTTGCGCAAGGTCAGCGGGCCGAGCAGGGCAGGCTCGAACAGCGTCGATGAACGATCGGCCGCCGAGCCGGGGTCGGAGTTGGACTGGGATGAAGTGGGCACCATTGGTTCCTGTCAGGTCTCGAGGTCGAGGATCTCCGCCATCGACGCGCTCAGCGCCGTCGTGACGCGGTCGCGCACCCGGTCGTCGTCGCCGACCACGAGGCTGAGGAAGAGGGCGGCGCCGGCGGCGAGCACGATCGCGGCCTGCGCGTCCACGAGGCGGTCCGTGGCCGGACCCGGTGGCGCCGACCCACCGGTGCCCTCGACCGACTCGGCGGGAAGGGGGTCCACCAGCGCCGAGGCGGGCCCGCTGAACCCCAGCCAGAGCGCCTCACGGATGTCGGGATGGTCGCGCAGGGTTGCCATCAGGCCGGGCGCCGCGGCGCGCACCTCGGGCCGATCGAAGATGTCGAAGCTGCCTGCGATCACCTCCGAGATCCATCCCGCAGTGTCGACCCCGACGAACGCATCGAGATCGGGGGCGGTCCCCAGGATCGCTTCGAGCACGAGATGGGTCTTCGAAGGCCAGCGGCGGGCGATGGCCGGGCGGCTCACCCCTGCGCGCTCCGCCACTCCCCGGATGCTGGTTCGCTCCCAGCCCATCTCGATGAGCGACGCCCGCGTCGCCGCAAGGACCGCCTCGGCGATCCGGCTGTCCCGGGGCCGCCCGAAGGCGGGCCCCGGCACCCCCGTGCCTGCATCGTGCCCGTCAGCCATGGCCCGCAGTCTACGGTCTTCCGTTACCACTGGCATCTGAATGGAGTAATGCGACGTGCCTTTCACCCTCAAAACAGGTCGCTCGGTCATCGACCACGTGGGCCGGCAGACAACGGGGAGCAGCCGGTGAAGTCGTTCACCGACCGGGTCGCCATCGTCACCGGTGCCGGCGGAGGCATCGGCCGCGCCACCGCTGAGGCCCTGGCCCGCCGCGGCTGCCGCCTCGCCCTCGTCGACATCGACCAGGCCGCACTCGAGGGCACAGCGAAGCTGCTGACCGACGAGGGACACACCGCGTCCACCCACATCGCCGACGTCACCGACGCCGATCAGATGCGGTCGCTCGCCCGCGACATCGCCACCCTCCACGGCGGCTGCCACATCCTGGTGAACAACGCCGGCGTCACCTCCGCTGGCGCCTTCGAGGACGAGTCCCTCGACGACCTCCACTGGATCGTCGACATCAACATGTGGGGAGTCGTGCACGGCTGCCGCGCCTTCCTGCCCTTCCTGCGCCAGGCCGACGAAGCCCACATCGTCAACCTGTCATCGATGGTCGGGCTCCTGGGACTCCCCCACAACGCCTCCTACTCCCTCACCAAGGGCGCAGTGCGCGGGTTCACCGAAGCGCTCCGCAGCGAACTCATCACCACCCCCATCGGCGTCACCGCCGTCTTCCCCGGAGCCATCCGCACCGGCATCACCAACACCGCCCGCGGCGGCGAAGCCTCCCGCCTCGCCCAGATGGGCAACAGCCGGTTCGCGCCGCTCGCCATGCGCCCGCCCGACGCCGTCGCCCGCCGCATCGTCTCGGCCATCGAGCACAACCGCGCCCGGTGCGTCATCGGGCCCGACGCCCGCGCCGTCGACGCGTTCGCACGGCTAGCCCCCGGCCGGTCAGGCCTGATCGGCCGGCTGACCTCACGCCTGGTCGAGTCCGAGCGCAGCCGCCCCTAGTTCGCCGCTCCTGGTGTTGGGAGGACGCCGTCGCCGGCGACGAACCGACGACCGACCGGGTCAACCAGTGGGCCCACACCTACCGAACCTGGGCCGCCACTGCGAGCACCAGCTCGTCGCACTCCTCACCGAGAACCGCAACCAGGTCGAGGACGCCGCGCGCTCGGAGGTCCCCGTACTGCACCGCACGATGAGACGGGTCGTCTCCCAAGTACCCGGAACCGTCGAGCTCCTCGCCGGCATCCTCGGCGCAGCCGCGCTGAAGCCCGCCTCGGCCGACCTGATCCCGCGCTCCGCCAGGCCCTCAACGCCGCTGCTCGCATCCCACCCAAAGCAGTCCTGACCCCGGCACGAACCAAATCCAGCACCGGCCGATACGACGTTGCGACTCCAGGATCTTCGGGTTGGTGGCCCGACGATCACGCTCTGACCTGGGCATTTGCCGACCCGAACAGTAGAAGCGCAGTAGAAATCGCTTCGACGTAGCCGGACAGCAGAAGGCCCCACTCCGAGAAGTGGGGCCTGACCTGCATGTTCGATGGTGGCGGGGGCAGGATTTGAACCTGCGACCTTCGGGTTATGAGCCGGATGTCCGGCCGCTCCCCTGGTCCCGTCCTGTCCCGTTTCGTACCTCTGGGCTGGGGTTTCGCGCATTCGACGTACCGGTCCGTACCACGGCGGACCGGCCGATACCGGTCCGCGGTGTAGAAGAAAGTGTAGAAGACCGGCACCGTCCAGGACGAGGGCGCGTGACCGCCTGACACGAGCGCTTCACCATGCCGCCCACCGCATGAAGGCAGCGGTGCCCCACCATTCGATTCGTCGCGCCCTGGGTATTCCGCTGCTGCTGGCCGGCGACGCG
>CAZCVS010000080.1:0-10215 GCA_964501845.1 uncultured Iamiaceae bacterium | reverse complement strand
CCCTCGCGGTAGCGCTTGTCCGACGTGCCGGCGTAGCGCACGATCTGGCCGATCTCCAGGCCGATCTCGGCCAGGCCGTCGTCGATGGGCGAGGAGCGCTTGCTCATCTAGGTGATGCGTCGTCGAGGGTGCCGAGGATGCGCGCCTGCAGGCGGGCCATGCCGGCGAGCCACCGATCCGGGTCGGTGGCTCGGCGCCGGTAGTACTCGGCCACCTCGGGGTGGGGGAGGATGAGGAACTCCTCGGCCCGCACGGACGCCACCACCGATGCGGCGACGTCGGCCGGTTCGAGCAGGCCCTGCGAGACCACGGTCTCCACCGACGAGACGCCCATGGCGTTGGCCAGCAGGTCGGTGCGGACGCCTTGGGGGCACAGGCACGAGACCGTGATGCCCTGCGATCCGTAGGTGATGGCCAGCCACTCGGCCACGGCGACCGCCGCGTGCTTGGTGGCGGAGTACGGCAGGTCACCGATCTGGCTGAGCAGCCCGGCCGCTGATGCCGTGGACAGGAGGTAGCCCTCGCCCCGGGTGAGCATGGATGGCAGCACGGCCTCGGCGGCGTAGACGTGGGCCAGCACGTTGACCTTCCAGATCCGGTCCCACACCTCGTCGGAGGCCTCGACGCCGGCGGCCGTGCCGATGCCCGCGTTGCTCACGAACAGGTCGATGGGGCCGTGCGCCTCCTCGACCGCAGCGACCAGCGCCGCGACTGCGGCCCGCTCGGACACGTCGACGGCGAGGCCGCTCGCTCGACCGCCCAGCGCAGCAGCGGCCGCGTCCACCTCCGATCGGGCGAGGTCGGCCACGACCACGTGGCGGGCTCCCTCGTCCAAGAACGCCTGTGCCAGCGCGAACCCGATGCCCTTCGCCCCGCCGGTGACCACGGCGACCCGATCCCGAAGCTCCATGGCCGCACCCTACCGACCGGGTACGACGCCGTTCCGCGCCGGCACCGGCATGCGGGCCGATGATCAGGCGGAGGCCGCCGCCTCCATCGTGTCGGTGATCACCTGGCGGCGGTCGCCGCCCCAGGGCAGCGGCATCAGCACGGGCACCTCGATGCCGGCGGCGACGTAGGACCGCACCGCATCGCGCACTGTGTCGGCGTCGCCGAGCACGTCGATGGCGTCGCACATGCGGTCGGAGACGGCGGCGAGGGCGCCCTCGCGGTCGCCGGCCGCGTGGTGCTCGCGGATCTCGTCGACCTCGTCGCCGAACCCGGCCCGTCGGAAGTTGTTGGCATAGGCGTCGACGACCGCGTAGGAGAACAGGTCGCGGCGGGCCTTGTCGAGGCCCTGCGCACGGTCGCCCACCCCGGCGTGGACGTAGCCGTAGATCTCGGCGTTCCCGCCTGCTCGCACCTGCTCCACGGACCAGGCCACGTGCGACGCGGGGAGGTAGTTGAGCAGCACGCCGTCGGCGACCTGACCGGCGAGCTTCAGCATCGCGGGGTTGAGCGCGCCGACCACGACCTTCGGCTTGCGCTCGCCCAGCTTCAGCCCGAGGCGGAACCCCTTGACCCGGTAGAAGTCCCCGTCGAAGTCGACCTTCTCACCCGACAGGCATGCCTTCACGAGGGTGACGTACTCCCGGACCCGGGCCAGTGGACGGTCGCCGTACTCGACGCCGTGCCAGCGGGTGGTGACCACCGGCGACGAGATGCCGATGCCCAGGAGGATGTCGGCCTCGGGGTGCAGCGCCTGGAGCGTGGCCGCACCCATGGCGGCCACCATCGGGGTGCGCAGCTGGAGGGCGAGCACGCCGGTGCCCAGATCCAGCCCCGGCGCCGCGGCACCCGCCGCGGCGAGCAGGGAGAACGCCTCGGGCCCGGTGGTCTCGGCGGTCCAGAACGACCGGTACCCGAGCGAGGACGCCTGCTGCGCCGTCTCGAGCGCAAGGCCCGGACCGAGCGGCATGAGGCTGGCGAAGGTGAATCCGAGCTTGGGGTGGGCCATGAGGCTGACCCTAGATGCGGCCTAGAAGCTGCCGCTGGCTTCGAGGGTGTAGCCCTCGGGGCTGCGGTCGCTGCCCACCGACTCGACGCGCACCCGCACCGTCGTCGCGTCGTTGAAGAAGCAGTCGGGGTCGCCCACCACCACCGAGGCCGGCTCGCCGTCTGCGCTCGCCGCCGTCCCCAGATCCTCGTCGCCGTCGGTGACCGTCACCCGCTGGGTCACCCCGGCAGGTGCGGTGAGCGTCACCCGCAGCTCACCGTTGCAGAGGGGAAGCTGCAACCCGTCGCCGACGTCGAGGAGGTAGGTGTCGACGTCGTCGGCCGGGACGAGGTTGGCCGTGATGACCCCCTCCAGCGGCGCGTCGTCCCCGTAGTCGTCGGGCACCGCCTCACAGCCGTTGGCGGGGTCGTCGTCGTAGTCGGCGAAGCCCGGCAGGCACGCCCGGCCGTCGGTGTTGGGCGCCGGCTCCTCGCCACAGGGCTGGAAGGGGAGCGGGGCGCAGGTTGTGGTGCTCGTCGTCGGCCGCGCGGTGGTGGACACCGCGGTTGTCGCCGACAGCCGCCCCTGGTTTCCGTCGCCGCCGGTCAGCACGGCCAGCGCCCCCGCCCCGAGCAGCACCGCGAGCAGCGAGCCCGCGAGGACGGTCCACCGGTTCTTGCCGGTGACCGCTCGCTGCACGATGGTCCGCGGGTGGGTTCCGTCGGTGCCGCCCCGCGCCTCGGCCGCCGAGGGACGGGCCGCGGGGTCCTTGGCGAGCATGGCCTCGATGCGCCGGCGCAGATCCGGTGGAAGGGTCTTGGGTGGCTTCTCCGTCTTGCCCGCTGCCGCGCGCATCAGCAGGACCCGCGGGTCGCCGGCTCCGAAGGGACCGGCCCCGGTGGCCGCGTAGAGCAGCGTGGCGCCGAGGCAGAAGACATCCGACGCGGCGGTGGCGTCTTCGCCCCGCGCCTGTTCGGGCGACATGAACCCAGGGGTGCCCACGACCATCTCGGTCGCGGTGAGACCGGGGGTCGCATCGCGGTGCACGGCGACGCCGAAGTCCGCCAGGTGCGGGTCGCCTGCGGCGTCGAAGAGCACGTTGGCCGGCTTGATGTCGCGGTGGACGATCCCCTGGCGATGGGCGGCAGCGAGGGCGTCGAGCAGGTGGTCGGCCAGGCGCTCGACCTCGGCGGGCGGCAGGGGTCCCTGCTCGTTCACCCGCTGGGCGAGGTTGCCTCCCGGGAGGAAGTCCATGACCAGGATCAGGTCGTCATCCTCGTCGAGCACCTCGCGGAGCCGCACGACGCCGGGGTGGTGGAGCTGCTGGAGGACCTCGGCCTCGCGGCGGATGCGCTGGCGGGCCTTGGCCAGCTCCTCGGGCGTGCCGTGCAGCGACAGCCGCTTGAGGGCGACCTCTTCGCCGTCGGGACCACGGGCGAGATCGACCACGCCCATGCCGCCGCGACCGATGCGGCGGACGATCTCGTAGGTCACGGCGGCCAGGGTAGGAGGTCGGCGCGGGGCGTCCGCAGCCAGGGCCTTCGCGTGTCGGGCGGCTGGCGCGGACCTGACGCCCGGGGGAACGTGCGCGTCGTTCGGGCGGTCACCCCGGTAAGGTGGCGGACGTGACCGAGACTGCTGTGCCAGAGATCGTCATCCAAGAAGCGTTGGCCGTGATCGACCAGGCCCTTGGGACCATGCAGCAACGAGCGCTCGTCTCCTCCGATGAGGTGGCAGACCTGCTCTTGGACCTGCGGCTCCTGTTGGCCTCCGCTCCCGCCGACATCCCCGTCGCCACGGGCGTCTAGCCCCATGGCGTCGGTGGGCGCGTTCGACGCGCCCCACCCGCTCAGGTCCTCTTGTCTCGTCGCTTCGGCTTCGACGCGGCCATCAGCTCGCTGAACGACTCGGCGATGTCATCGCTGAGCTGGGCGGGATCCGCCACCGCCGCTCGATCCGCGTGCAGGCCCAGGTTGAGGCGTCCCCGGTAGCTCATGGTGGTGAGGTTCCACGCCGTTCCGGCGATGGGACCGAGCGGGTAGTTGCCCGTCATGAGGGCCCCGCCGATGTAGAGGTCGAACGGTGCCGCCCGCACGTTCGAGGTGGCGAAGTCGACGGTGAGGACCTGCTGGCGTGCCAGGCGGACGAGCATCGGCTGGGGGAGCAGGTTCACCAGGCCGGCGAGCGACGTGGTGAGGCCCATGGCCCGCTCGGTCTTGGTGACCGCGAGCCGCTCGTGGATCTCGGTGAAGCGCTTCACCGGGTCTTCGGTGAGCGGAACGAGGACGCGCGTGGGGGTGAACGCGTTTCCACCCGGTGAACGGTCGGTGCGCGTGCTGACGGGCATCGACATGCGCAGCTCGTCCACGCCGACTCCCGCTCGGCGGTGGTAGGTACCCGATCCGCCGGCCGCGGCGGCCACGAACAGGTCGTTGACGGAGCCGCCGAGCCGGGTGGCGGCCTCCTTCACTGCGGCGAGGTCCACATCGAACGTCTCGAGCTGGTGGTCGTGCGACCGGTCGTCCCACAACGAAGACCGATGGCCGTCGACCACGCCGAGCTGGCGGACCACCGAGCGGGTCGTGGCTGCGGTCTCGGCGGGCAGAGCGGCCAGGAGGCTGGCGACGTGGAGCGGGTCGCGGGCCCAGTCGGTCGCGGTGGTGGCCACTCGGCGGGCCGCGTCGGCGCTGCGGCGGGGGAGGGCACCGACGGCGTCGAGGGCACCGGCCCACGGCGGCCGGACCGGTGGCGGGGGAGGGCCGTCGTCGAGCGGCTCCGGGTCGGGGGCGTCGCGCTCGAGGTCGATGAACTCGAGCGACATCCGGATGCCGCCCTTCCCATCGGTGATGGTGTGGTGCATCTTCTGCACCATGGCGGCCCGGCCGTCGGGGAGCCCCTCGATGACCGTGAACTCCCAGAGGGGCTTGCTGCGGTCGAACGGCGTGGCGGCGAGCTCCACGGCGAGGGCTCGGGCGTCGGCGTCGGTGGCCCCGTCGGGCAGCCGGACCCAGCGCAGGTGGGTGTCGAGGTCGAAGTCCGGATCGTCCTCCCACACGGGGGTGCTCGGTCCGAAGCGGTCCGTGACCCGGCGCCGCAGGCGGGGCACCACCCGGCTGGCTCGCCAGAGGCGCCGCCGGAGGCGATCCGGGTCGGGGGCCTGGTCGAAGAAGGTCAGGTTGGCGAACGTCGACGACAGCACCGGATCGGCGTCGAGGGTCCACATCAGGGCCTCGACGTCGCTCATGCGTTCGGTGCCCGGGTCGGGCTGGTCGCCGCTCATGGGGAGCAACCTAGGGCGTCGGTGTGCGGGAAGCTCCCGGTCAGCGGGGGTGGGGAGCAGGCCAGACGCGCTCGGCCACCTTGGCGTACGCCACGCCGATGGCGGCGCCGGCGATGACGTCTGAGGCGTGGTGCACCTTCACGTGCACCCGGCTGGTGGCCACGAGGGCAGCGAGGAGGTAGAGGGCCGGCTTGGCCTTGGGGTGGCGGGCGCCGATGATGCCGGCGGCGGCGAGCGCCGAGCTGGAGTGGCCGCTCGGGAAGCTCGACGTGCGCGGGAGGCGGACATCGTGGGGGTGGTCGTCGATGGGCACCGGGCGCGGGCGCCGCACCAGCCGCTTGATGCCCTGGTTGACGAGGGCGGACTCGGCGAGGAGCAGGAGGCTGAAGCGGATGGCGTCGTCGGCGTCCTCGTCGGATCGCAGGCCGCTCGCCGCAGCGATGATCAGCCAGATCACGCTGAAGTCGCCGAGCTCCGAGGCCAGGTAGAACACCCGATCGGCGGTGGGGTGGCCCCGGAAGATCCGGCCCCACAGCGCGTCGGCCTTGGCGTCGAAGGCGTCGATCCCCGTCGGCGACGCGACGGGGACCTCGGGTTCGACGGGCTCAGGCATGGCCGAACCCTAGATGTCGGTGGTCAGGCGACCGCGGCTGTGGCCGTCGCCGCCTCGCGCTCGGCCACGAAGGCGGCGGCGAGGGCCAGGTCGCCACCCTTGGCCGGGCAGTAGGCCTGGAACGAGCACCAGTTGCAGAGCGGTCCGGGACGGGGACGGAAGTCCTCCTTCTCGCAGGCCCGCTCGATGGCGTGCCATAGGGCGCGGAGCTTGGCCTTCAGCGCCCGGATGGACTGCTCGGTGGGCTCCGTGGTGATGGTGAGCCCGTCGCCCAGGTAGAGGAGCTTGACCTTGGCCGGCAGCACCCCGAAGAGCTCCTGGCAGAGCAGGGCGTAGAAGCTCACGCCGCCCAAGCGGCCCTGCTGGTAGTTGGCGGTGGGGGACCGGCCGGTCTTGTAGTCCGTGACCACCAGGCCGCCGTCCTCATCGAGCTCCAGGCGGTCGATGATGCCGCGGATGCGGATGTCGTCGATGCGGGCCTCGAGCAGCAGCTCCAGACCCACCGGGATGATCGCGGATGGGTCCTCCACCTCGAAGTACCGGCGGACCAGGCGGTCCGCATCGGCCGCGAACGAGGCCTCGGCCTCGGCGTCGAGCTCCAGGGCGGCGAACTCCGGGTCCTCCCGCAGGGTCTCCAGGGCCCGGGCCAGGTCTTCGAGCCCGTGCTCGAGGGACCGGTCCTGCGGCTCGCGGTCGAACAGGTACTCCAGCGCCAGGTGCACCAGCGTGCCCTTGGTGGCGGCCACGGACGGCGCCTCTGGGAGCTGGTCGATGGCCGAGAAGCGGAACGCGAGCGCGCAGTCCTTGAACGACGACACCTTGGAGGGCGAGAGCGTGCTGGGTGCCGGAAGGGCCATGGACGCACGGTACCCGGGAAGGGTGACAGCGAAGCGGGACCAGGGATGCTCCCGCACGCCGTACGCTCGCCCGGTGGCCGATGCGACCGATGCCCTCCTCGACGCGAACGCTGCCTTCTACGCGGCGTTCGAGGAGCGGGATCTCGACAAGATGTCAGAGGTCTGGCTCCACGAGGACCACGTCGTGTGCACCCATCCGGGGTGGGCGTCGCTGCGGGGCTGGCCGGCCGTGGCCGCCTCGTGGTTCGCCCTGTTCCAGGGCGATCACCCGATGCAGTTCATCCTCACGAACGTCGAGGCCACCGTGCGCGGCGATGTGGGCTGGGTGACGCTCGACGAGAACCTGATCGCAGAGGCCCAGGCCCAGTCGGTCGCGGCCATGAACCTGTTCGAGCGGGTGGGTGGCTCGTGGCGCCTCGTCGTGCACCTGGGCAGTGGGATCGCCCCGAGCTGAGGCGTCCAGCGGGCGGGCGCCCACGGGTGCCCGCCACCTACGATGAGGGTTCGCTCAACCAGGGACGGGCATGTCCACCACTCCAGAGCTCGACGAACCGATCGACGGCCGCACGGCTCGCGCCGTGCGGACCAAGGACGCCATCGTCGATGCCACGCTCGGGTTGATCGACGAGGGCGACCTGCGGCCCACCGGGCCCCGCATCGCCGAGCGGGCGGGCGTGTCGGTCCGCTCGATCTTCCAGCACTTCGACGACCTCGACGCCCTGTTCTTGGCGGTGGGGACTCGGGTGGTCACCCGAGTCGCCGGGCTGCTGCGGCCCATCGACCCCGCTTTGGACCTGCCCGGCCGGGTGACCGCGTTCGTCGCCGAACGGGTCGAGGTGCTCGAGTCCCTGACGCCGGTCCTGCGGGCCGCGCTCATCCACGCCGCCACATCCAAGGTGATCCGCCACCAGTTCGACTCGGGCCACGGGTTCTTCCGGGACCAGGTGGGCGAGGTGTTCGCCACCGAGCTGGCCGTGGCGACCGACTCCGAGGTGCTCCAGGAGGCGCTGATGATCGCCCTGTCGTGGTCCACGTGGGACCTGCTGCGCCGGGCTGAGGGGAAGTCGGTCGACGAGGCCAAGGCTGTGATCGACTGGCTGACCCGGGCCGCGCTCACGAGCGCCGGCTTCGCGCCGTGACCCACCCCGTCCCTGAGCGGCGGCCTGCTCGGTTGCAGACCGGACGATCGTGGGCCGCTCCTCGCCTCGCCGAGCGGCTGTCGGCGCAGCCGTTGACGGTCGAGCAGCTGGCAGCGGCGCTGGTGATCACCCACGAGTGGTTCGAGGTGAACAGCGGGTGGGCGCCGCCCGACCCCGACACCGTGGCCGACTGGGCGGACGAGGGCGCGTGCCGGGCACCCGACGACTGCTGGACGCCCCTGCACGGGCGGTGCCGCCACGGCCTGGTCTCGTGGCAGGTGGTGCTCGACGAGCTCGATGAGCTCGACGCCGCCACCCTGCGGGGAACCTGACCGTCCCTGCTGCGCGTTCGGAGACGGCGGTTCGGCTGCGATCGAGTGCCTCCTCGCATCTGACCGGTTGTGGGATCAGGCCGTGCGAACCGCTCCGCCCCGGCGGGGATCGCCGGCGCCGCTTCGGCTTGGGGCGACGGCGTGGACGCCGCCGAAGTACATGCTCGGGGCGGGCCACTGGTTGACTTGGTACTGGGCTTCGAGCGCCTGGAGCACCGTTGGGTCGATCCCGGGCTCGGCCTCGAGGTGATCGGCGTCCCAGTGGATGCGAGGGGCGAGCACGGCCTGCTCCAGATCGGTGCCGTGGTCGATCACTGCCGTGAGGACCTGGAGCAGGGCGGATCGGATCCGCTTCGATCCGCCGCTGCCGAGCGCCAGCTCGACGCGGCCATCGGCATCGAGCACGAACGTCGGCGACATCATCGACGCCACTCGAACGCCGGCAGGCGCGGCGTGGAACCCGTCGGGGTGCAGGTCGTCCTCGCCGAGCATGTTGTTGCAGAGGATCCCGGTGCCGTCGATGACGTCGCCCGAGCACTCCCCGTTGGACGTGGTCATGGCGGCCACGTTGCCCTCGGCATCGGCCACCGTCACGTGGGTGGTGCCCCGGGTGACGATGGGCCGGGCGAGCGGGTCGTCTCCCAGGTCCCCCCGGAGGGCGGCCATGAGCTCGGGGTGGCCGGCTGCACGGTCCCGGTCGACGTCGACCATGGTGGCGGCCAGTGCCAGGGCGTGCTCAGGTGAGCCCGCCTCGTCCGGCGGACCGGCCTGGTCGAGACGGCGGAGGGCCAGCCCGAGGAGGGCGCCACCGAAGGTGGGCGGCGGGTTGGTGAGCAGCACTCGGTCCCGGTAGGCGAACCGAAGGGGTGTGCGCTCGATCACCCGGTAGGCGGCGAGGTCCTCGACCGTGACCAGCCCGCCACCGGCATGGAGCTGCGCCGCGAGGCGCTCGGCGGCCGCGCCCTCGTAGAACGATGCGTCGGGGTCTGCGCCGAGGCGGCGCAGGAAGTGGCCCAGGTCCGGGTTGCGGAGCGTGTCGCCGACGCCGAGGAGCTGGCCATCGGGGTAGAAGATCGCCCGGCTGGCCTCGGTGCGGGCGAGGATGGGGGCGAGCAGGGCGAAGTCGGTGGCCTGGGTGGTGGAGACCGCCACCCCGCCCTCGGCCAGGGCGACAGCGGGTGCGACCACCTCCGCCAGCGACAGCCGTCCCAGGCGGCGGTGCACGTGCAGGTAGCCCGCCAAGATGCCCGGGACGGCCACCGAGCCCGGCCCGCAGTGGAACGCTTGCTCGGCCGCCGCGAACGACACCCGAACCTCCTCGAACACCGGCTCGGTCGCGCCCGCAGGCAGACCACGCCCCGGCGTATCCACGAAGAAGTCGAACAGCGTGTCAAGCCCGTCGGCCGTGCGGGCGAGGAGGAACCCGCCACCAGCCAGGCTGGTGAACCCTGGCTCGCAGACCGTCGAAGTGAACCCGGCGGCGACGACGGCATCGAACGCGTTCCCCCCGGAGCGGAGCATGGCGGCGGCGGCGTCGGCCGCACACTCGTGCCCGGCGGCCACGATTGATGACGAGGGAGGTGCCTGCATGCGGGGCCGATGGTACGGCGCCGCCAGCAGCCCAGGGTGCGTCGACGGAAGGCGACGAGGAGCTCGGGCCTCACCGAGCAGCGATCTGGCCAGCCCTCTTCTTGTTCCATCCGGGGACTGACCGGTCGGTCAGCCGCCGAGGGCCTTGAGGGTGCCGGTGAGCTCCTCGGTGAGGTTGGCCGGGACGGCGTAGCCGCTCTCGTTGCGAATCTCGTCGAAGTGGTCGCGGATGTCTTCGACGGTGAGGCTCTCGGTGTCGGTCCAGCCGGGAGTCACGCCGGTGAAGATGCGGGCCACGTGGCCGCCTCCGCACGAGTACACCTCGCCGGTGACGGGCACGTCCTCGTGGGCCAGCCAGGCCACGACGGGGGTGATGAACTCGGGGGCGAGCTTGTCGACGAGCGGGCCGAGGAGGTCCTCGGTCATGCGGGACTTGGCCACGGGGGCGATGGCGTTGGCCTTGATGTT
>CAZCVS010000079.1:682-10220 GCA_964501845.1 uncultured Iamiaceae bacterium | reverse complement strand
CGAGTGGATCCAGGTCCGCAACGACGTCGAAGCGCTGATGCTGGAGTACAGCCTGATCAAGCAGCACCGGCCGCGGTTCAACATCCGGCTGATCGACGACAAGAGCTACCCGTTCCTCGCGGTGACCGTGTCGGACGAGTGGCCGCGGCCGATGGTGATGCGGGGCGCCCGCAAGAAGGGCGTGCGGTACTTCGGCCCGTACGGCCACGCCTACGCCATCCGCGAGACGCTGGACCTGCTCCTGCGCACCTTCCCGGTGCGCACCTGCTCGGACAACAAGTTCCGCCACCACGAGCGGCTCGGGCGACCGTGCCTGCTGTTCCACATCGAGCAGTGCTCGGGGCCGTGCGTGGGCGAGGTCACCAAGGAGCAGTACCAGGGCTACGTCGACGAGCTGCTGCAGTTCCTCGAGGGCGACACCGACGAGGTCGTCGTGCGCCTCCAGACCGGCATGCGGGAAGCCGCCGACGCGCTCGAGTTCGAACGGGCCGCCCGGCTCCGGGACCGGTTGACCTCGGTCAACAAGGCCATCGAGCGCCAGCAGATGGTCGCCGACCGCAACGAGGACATCGATGTGATCGGGGTGGCCGACGACGAACTGGAGGCCGCGGTCCAGGTGTTCCACGTCCGCAGGGGCCGCGTGGTCGGCCGCAAGGGCTTCGTCATGGACAAGGTCGAGGACGTCTCCGAGCACGAGCTCACCGGCCGCATCCTCGAGGGCATCTACGCCGAGCCTCCGCCCATCGGCATGCCCAAGCAGGTGCTGGTGCCGTGGGACCCCGACGACCTCGACCTCTACCAGCGGTGGCTCACCGAGCAGCGCGGCTCCGCCGTCACGATCCGCGTCCCCCAGCGGGGCGAGAAGCGGACCCTCCAGCAGACCGTCACCCAGAACGCCAAGGAGGAGCTGGTCCGCCACCGGCTCAAGCGGGCGTCGGACCACAACAGCCGGGCGAAGGCGCTCAACGAGCTCCAGGAGGCACTCGGCCTGCCCGAGCCGCCGTTGCGCATCGAGTGCTACGACATGAGCCACCTCCAGGGCACGGACTACGTCGGGTCCATGGTCGTCATGGAAGACGGCCTGCCCAAGAAGTCCGAGTACCGCCGGTTCAAGATCAAGAGCGGTCAGGGCAACGACGACTTCCGCGCCATGGAGGAGGTGCTGACCCGCCGCCTCACCGCCTACCTGGCGGAGCGGAAGCTGCCGGTCAGCGAGCGCGGCCGCTTCCAGTACCCGCCGCAGCTGCTGCTCGTCGACGGCGGCAAGGGCCAGCTCGGGGTCGCGGTCAAGGTCCTGCAAGACCTGGGCCTCGACGAGGAGATCCCCGTCGCCTCGCTGGCGAAGCGGTTCGAGGAGGTCTACGTCCCGGGCCTGGCCGATCCGGTCCGGGTGCCCCGCCAGTCCGAAGCGCTCTACATGCTCCAGCGGCTCCGGGACGAGTCGCACCGCTTCGCCATCTCCTTCCACCGGGAGCTGCGGGGCAAGCGCATGACCACATCAGCGCTCGACGGCATCCCCGGCCTGGGTGAGACCCGCAAGAAGCGCCTCACCAAGGAGCTCGGCGGGGTGAAGGCGGTCAAGACGGCCTCGATCGAGGAGCTCAAGGCCCTCTCGTGGCTCCCCGACGCCGTGGCCGAAGCCGTCTACGCCAAGCTCCACGGCCCCACCTGAAGCCTCGGGTCGCTCGACCGCCGGGGGCGTGCGGTCCGGCCGCTCAGGTCGTGGCCGACTGCTCCAGCACGAACCAGGCGGGCACGACGGCGTACGGCCCCTCGATGTCGTAGGCCACGTCGTGCAGGTCGAGCTGGGCGGGCTCGGGGTAGCGCACCCAGGCAACCAGTACCGGGAACGACGGGTCGTCGTCGACGAGGTCCTGGAGCTCACCCGTTCCGTTGATCGAGTTGCCAGGTCGCCCGGACTCGTAGGAGATCCATGGCGAGTCCATGCCCGCGGGTGCCAGGAACGCGAGGACCGGACCCTCCGGAGGGGCGACAGCCGTGGCCGCGTCGAGGAGACGGATGGTCGCCAAGCCGTTCCTGAGCTGTGCTTCCGCGTCGGAGAGCTGGGTCGATGATGCGAGGGCGAGGAGCAGCGCGAGCGCGATGGTGCCCATCTGGGCCCGATCGCGCGCCTCTGCGGATGCCCGCCGGAGCACCGTCTCGGCACCTGCCGCAACCGCGATGGCGATGGGGACGATCACCGCGTAGTTCCAGTAGTCGTGCATGTGGGCGCCGCCACGGAAGACGATGGCGTAGATCGCGATGGGGCCGGCGACCGACGCGAAGGCTCCCTGCCAGCGGCGGTCGGGGAGCGCGACCAGTGCCGCGGCCGCTCCGATGACGGCCAGCACGGCGCCCACGGCGTACAGATCCCGGAGGTCGGTCAGCTGGTGGCCGATCGACGCGGCGAGCGTCACCGAGCTGGACTTGTCGGTCAACTTCGCCTGCATCGTCGCGAACGAGCCGTACACCCAGAGGCTCCAGGCGAACGAGATCGAGACGCCGAGCGCGGTCCCGCCGGCGATCGACGCGGCTGGTGCCCACCCGGTGCGGCGGCGGATCGACGGGAGGGCGAGCCGGATCACCTGTGCTCCTGCGATCACGATCGCGCACCAGCCGCTCAGCCCGACCAGGAGTCCGAGCGCGCCGAGGAGCAGGGGCCTGGTTCGCCGCCCGTCGATCGTGCGCTGCGCCGCCAGCACGACGGCGATGGCGAACGGCAGCGAGGTGACCGGCGTGTCGAGCATCGTCCCGTAGACGAGGAACATCGCCGAGCTCAACGAGACGCCCAGGCCGAGGGCGATGGCACCGGGGGAGAGGCCGAGCTCCCAGAGGAGCAGCGCAAGGAGGCCGGCGGCCGCGATCGACCCCAGCCAGGCCGGGGCGCGGGTCGCGAGCCGGTGCTCGCCGCCGATCAGCTCGGCCGCGGTCGTCTCCGCGATCAGACCGGGCGGGTGGGACGCGTACTGGGTGCCGTGGTGGCGACCGCCGAAGCGGCTCTCGATCGGGCCCTGGGTGCGGATCGCCTGCGAGGCCGCTCCCCACGCAGCGGCGTTGCGGCCGTCGTGGCTCTCGCCGAACCCGGCCGACAGCCACGACGCGCTGTTGACCAGGAACAGGCCGATCAGGAGGGCGACGACCACGGCGACCGAGACCTGGTCGCGCCGCCGACTGCCCGTGGCGGCCACCGTGCCAGGTGCCTCAGAAGGACCAGCTTCACCATCGCTCGGACGGCTCGGCAGGATGAGAGGAGCAGGGGCAGCCACCTGCACCCATCGGCCGCACGGAGACCCAGATGAGCGGTGGTTCAGGCCGCGACGGTCGACCAGGGTGGGGAGAGGGCGGCGACCTCCTCGGAGACCGGGCAGGCGGGGTGGTGGGCACCGTCGATCCAGCCGGTGGACATCAGGAACTCGCCGGTGATCTCGCCGCCGGTGAAGCGGAACGTCTTCTTGAAGAGCTTCACCCACTCGGGCTTGTCGAGGGGGTGATGGACGGTGAGCCACTCGTGGAACCCGCCGTGCGAGTCCCGCATGCCCGCGATCACCGCGGCGTTGGCGATGGTCGCGTCGACCTTGAGCCGGTTGCGGATGATGCTGGCATCGTCGAGGAGCCGGGCCCGCTCGATCTCGCCGTAGCTGGCGACGGTGTCGACGTCGAACCCGTCGTAGGCCGCCCGGAACCCTTCGCGCTTCTTGAGGATCGTCAGCCAGGACAGTCCGGCCTGGTTGATCTCCAGCACGAGCCGCTCGAACAGCACCGACTCGTCCCCGACCGGGAACCCGTACTCCGTGCCGTGGTAGGGCCCGTGCCACTCGTGGCCCGGCGCGATCGCGCAGTACGAGTCGGCCGGCAGCACCAGATCACCCATGTCCCGGACGGTACCGCCAGGCGCGTACCGTCGGGGCGTGGCCGATGACATCGATCTGTGGGAAGCGCACTCGGGCTGGTGGCAAGACGGCTTCACCGATGGCGCCGACCCCGAGTACGAGGAGCAGATCCTCCCCATCGCCGCCAACCTCCTGAGCGGGTACGACCGCATCCTCGACGTGGGGACCGGCGAGGGCCAAGTCGCCCGCCTGGCGGCGGCGCAGGGCTCGACGGTCGTCGCCGGCGTCGATCCCACCGCCAACCAGGTGGTCGAGGCGGCTGAGCGGGGCGGGGGACCGGTGTACGCCCGCTCCGGAGCCGATGCCCTCCCGTTCGCCGACGAGGCCTTCGACGCGGTGGTGGCCTGCCTGGTGTTCGAGCACATCGAGGCGGTCGATGCCGCGATCGACGAGGTCGCCCGGGTCCTGCGGCCCGGCGGCCGCTTCGCCTTCTTCCTCAACCACCCCCTGCTCCAGACGCCCAACAGCGGGTGGATCGACGACCACATGGTCGACCCGCCGGAGCAGTACTGGCGCATCGGTCCGTACCTCATCGAGGACAACTCGATCGAGGAGGTGGAGAAGGATGTGTTCATCCCGTTCATCCACCGACCCATGAGCCGGTACGTGAACGCCATGTCGGAATCCGGCCTCGTGCTGCGCCGGATGCTCGAGCCCGCGCCGCCGCCCGGCTTCTTGGCGCGGGCTGCGGAGTACCGGGAAGCGGCATCGATCCCGCGCCTGCTCGTGCTGGTGGCCGACAAGCTGGCGTTGGACGCGCCGTGACCCCCGAACCCTCGCTGGACCCCTCGCTCGACCCCCCGATGGCCGACACGCCGATGTACCTGTCGCACCACTGGCCCGACCAGTACGACCGCTGCGCGGTCATCGGTGGGCTGCACATCTGCCGGCGCTGCCTCATCCTGTATCCGGTGGCGCTGGTCGCGGGCGTGGTCATCAGCCTCGGTTCGTGGTGGCCGGACGCGCTCGACCCGTGGGTGCTGTGGCTGTTCCCGCTGCCGGGCGTGATCGAGTTCGTCCTCGACAACGTCGGGGCCATCGACTACTCGCCGGTGCGCCAGATGTGGCTGTCGGGTGCTGGCGCCATCGCCGCCGGGGTCGGCTACTCGATGTACCTCCAGGACACGTTCGACTCGACCGTCTGGGCGGTGGTGGCGGTGTACACGACCGTCTGCGTCCTCGGGGTCATCATCGGCCACCGGCGCCGGAGCGCGGCCTCGTGACCAATCGGGGCTTCGTGCTGCGCGAGCGGATCCGTCGACTGGGCGGGGACGAGCGGATCGACATCAGCGATGCCGCGCTGCTGGTCCTCATCGCGTGCAACATCTTCACCACGGTCGGGCTGACCGGCGACATAGCCCGCCACCTCCAGAACCCCGACGACCTCTCGGGTGACTTCCTCTCGGGGTGGCACCTCGTGCTCTACGGCGGCGTGACCACCGTGGCCCTCTGGCTGGGCGTCGGCGCGCTGCGGCACGGCCCGGCCTTCGTGTGGTCCGCGGGCGCGACCACCATCGGCTTCTTCCTGCTCGCGTTCGGCGGGGTGTTCGACTCCCTCTGGCACGTCCAGTTCGGCACGGAAGCCAACGTCGAAGCCCTGGTCAGCCCGCCGCACCTCACGGTGTTCGCCGGCCTCACCTTCCTCCTCTCGTCGCCCGTGGTGGTCCTGTGGCGCCGCGACGCCCGTCGGCTCGGCTGGGTCGCATCGATCGTCACGCTGACCTCGGTGGTCACGACCGTCCTCGTCATCTCGCTGTTCACGGGCTTCTTGTCGCCCCTCGCCAGCGGCATGTCGCTCTCGTTCGGCTACGTCGAGCCGCTGATCGGCGAGTCCGTCGTCGACTACGACCAGGTCCGCGGCCTCGGGGTGGCGGTCTGGACCACGGCCGTGCTGGTGGCGGCGTTCACCGTGATCCTGGTGCGCTTCCGGCCGGTGCCGGGCCTGGTGGCCGTCAGCGTGTTCCTCTGCGGCGCTCCCGCCCTGCTGCTGACCGACCCCGAGGTCCTCCGGCCGCTCGTGGTCGGGTACGCCGTCTCCGGCCTGGTCACCGAGGCGATGATCGGCCTCACCGGCAAGCCCACCCTCGGCCGCCTGGCGGCGACCGCCACGGGCGCGCTGATGGGGTCGATGCTGTGGGCCTCGACGTTCGCCCTGCTCCAGCGGGAGGGCCGGTTGGGCTGGAGCACGGCGATGTGGTCGGGGACCGTCGTGCTGTCCGGGCTGGTCGGCGCGGCGATGGCCGCCCTGGTGGCGCTGCCCGCGCCCACGGGCGCGGCGGTCGTCGACAGCCCCGCCGGCCCCCGTCCCGCGTGAGCGACGCCGAGGCGGGGAGCGCGCAGCCCTGGTCCCGAGGGTGCTCGGCAGCGAACCGTAGGCTGGAGCCATGACGGACTTCGTCGTGATCACCGGGTTGTCGGGCGCGGGACGGTCCACGGCCGCGGACGTGCTCGAGGACCAGGGCTGGTTCGTCATCGACAACATGCCGGTGGCGCTCATGCCCAAGGTGGC
Organism: uncultured Iamiaceae bacterium; assembly: GCA_964501845.1. Classification (GTDB taxonomy): domain Bacteria; phylum Actinomycetota; class Acidimicrobiia; order Acidimicrobiales; family Iamiaceae; genus Aquihabitans. The sequence continues at coordinate 3,821 of CAZCVS010000079.1, read as the reverse complement.
CGAGCTGGCGGCCGTGCCGGGCTCGGCCAGCGACCGGGTCGGGTTCGTCGCCGGCTGGAACACCGACCCCGACGAGCTCCGTCCCATGCTCGACGACCTCCGCCGCTCCGGATCCCGCGTCCGGATGGTGTTCCTCGACGCCCGCACCGACGTGCTGATCCGGCGCTACGAGAGCACCCGCCGCCGGCATCCGGCCAGCTCCGGCGACCTCCTCGGCGCCGCCATCGAGCAGGAGCGACAGATCCTCGAGCCGCTGCGGGCCGACGCTGATGTGGTGGTCGACACCAGCGACCTCAACGTCCACCAGCTGCGTGACCGCGTGGTCGAGCTGTTCGACGATGACGATCGCGCCCCGGGCATGCAGGTCACGGTCACGTCGTTCGGGTTCAAGCACGGCCTGCCCAGCGACGTTGACATGGTGCTCGACTGCCGCTTCTTGCCCAACCCGCACTGGGTCGATGAGCTGCGCCCGCAGGACGGGACCGACGGACCGGTGCGCGACCACGTGCTGGGCTCCGAGCTCGCCGAGGCGTTCCTGGCCGGTGTCGACGGTCTGCTCGATGTCTTGTTGCCGGCGTTCGAGCAGGAGGGCAAGGCGTACCTGACCCTGGCGTTCGGGTGCACGGGCGGACGCCACCGCTCGGTCGCCATCTCCGAGGAGGTGGCGCGCCGGCTCCGAGCCCGCGGCCTCGCTCCCGGGGTCCAGCACCGCGACATCGCCAAGGGCGGCTGAGGACCGGTGGACCCGACCCGTTCCGGCGCGCCCGGAGACGCCATGACGCCACTGTCATCGAACGCAGGGCCAAACGTGGTCGCCCTCGGCGGCGGCCACGGCCTTTCGGCCTCGCTGCGGGCGGTGCGCCGCTACGCCGGGTCCGTCACCGCGATCGTGTCCGTCGCCGACGACGGCGGCTCGTCCGGCGCCCTGCGCGCCGCGCTGCCCACCCTGCCGGCGCCCGGCGACGTGCGCAAGTGCCTGGGTGCGCTGGCCGAGGAGGGGTCGCCCTTCGGCCGGGTCCTCGAGCACCGCTTCGACGAGGGCGACCTGAAGGGCCACGCCCTGGGAAACCTTCTGCTCGTCGCCCTCTCGCAGGAGATGGGGTCGTTCTCCGCTGCGGTCGACGAGGTCGCCCTGCGCATCGGTGCGGTCGGCCGCGTGCTCCCGGCCACGATCGATCCGGTGGACCTGCAGGGGTGGCGGGCCCAGCTCAGCGTCGCCGACGCTCCGGTCGCACCGATCGACGGCCAGGTGGCGGTGCAGAACGCCTCGGGCGTGTTCGAGGTCGGCCTGGACCCGGCCTCGCCCGCCTCGTCCCCCGAGGTCCGGGCCGCCGTCGTCGATGCGGACCAGGTCGTCATCGGTCCGGGCTCGCTCTTCACGAGCGTGCTCGCGGCGGCCATCGTCCCGGCGGTCCGGGACTCGCTGCTGGCCACCACCGCCCAGCGCGTCTACGTGGCCAACCTCGGTCCGCAGGTGCCGGAGACGGCAGGTTTCACCGTGGCAGATGAGCTGGCCGCCTTGGCCCGCCACGGCATCCCGGTCGACGTGGTCGTCGCCGATCCCGACCGGGCCCAGGGCGACCCGGGCGCGTTCGGCCCGCCGGCGGTGGTGGCGGACCACCCGGTCGCAGCGGCGCGCGGTCGGGTGCACGACCCGGCGCTGCTGGCCGACGTGCTGGCTGACCTCCTGGCCTGACAGACCGTCAGGGGGCGGCGTGACGGTGCGGAGCTGCGTTGGGCCGGCCTCAGAGCGGTCGGGTAGGTTCCGAAGGACGAGAGGCGCCACAGGTTCGGGCCGCTCGGCCCGCCGCGCCGCAGCATCAGAGAGGTTGCATCACCCATGACCATCCGCGTCGGCATCAACGGGTTCGGGCGAATCGGCCGGAACTTCTTCCGGGCCGTGAAGCAGCAGGGGGCGGACATCGACTTCGTCGCCGCCAACGACCTGGGCTCGGTGGCCATGATGGCCCACCTCCTCAAGAACGACTCGGTGATGGGCCGCTTCGACGGCGATGTCAAGGTCCACGAAGACGGCATCGAGGTCGACGGCGACGTCATCAAGATCCTCGCCGAGCGCGATCCGGGCAAGCTCCCCTGGGGCGACCTCGGCGTCGACGTCGTGATCGAGTCCACCGGCTTCTTCACCTCCAAGGAGAAGGCCATCGCCCACGTCGAGGCCGGCGCGCCCCGCGTCATCGTCTCGGCTCCGGCCACCAACGCCGATGCCACCTTCGTGGTCGGCGTCAACGAGGACACCTTCGATCCCGAGAACCACATCGTGGTCTCGAACGCCTCCTGCACCACCAACTGCTTCGTGCCCATGATCAAGGTCCTCGACGACGCCTTCGGCGTCGAGAAGGGGCTCATGAACACGATCCACGCCTACACCGGCGACCAGCAGCTGGTCGACGGCCCGCACTCGGACCTCCGCCGGGCCCGCGCCGCCGCCATCAACATCGTCCCCACCTCGACCGGTGCTGCCCGCGCCACCGGCCTGGTGCTCCAGGCCATGCAGGGCAAGCTCGACGGCACGTCGCTGCGGGTCCCGGTCCCCACCGGCTCCATCACCGACTTCACCGGCGTCCTCAAGACCGAGACCACGGTCGACGCCGTCAACGAGGCCTTCAAGGCCGCCGCCTCCGAAGGTCGCCTCGAGGGCATCCTCAAGTACTCCGACGAGCCGCTGGTGAGCTCCGACATCGTCGGCACGCCGTACTCGGTCACCTTCGACTCCGGCCTCACCATGGCCATGGGCAACCTGGTCAAGATCCTGGGCTGGTACGACAACGAGTGGGGCTACTCCAACCGCCTCGTCGACCTGGCCAAGATCGTCGGCGCGGCCAACAAGTAGTCGACACCGACGCAACAGAACGGGCTGCAGCGTGATCAACGGCGTTCCTCAGTTGGAAGACCTGGGCGATGTGTCCGGGAAGCGGGTCCTGGTTCGGTGCGACTTCAACGTGCCGATCCGCGACGGGCAGATCACCGACGATCTGCGCATCCGCGCTGCGCTGCCCACCATCGAGTGGCTCCAGCAGCAGGGGGCCGTGGTCACGACGTGCAGCCACCTGGGGCGCCCCAAGGGCGCCCCGGACCCCGCGTTCTCGCTGGACCCGGTGCGGGCTCGCCTCGCCGAGCT
>CAZCVS010000079.1:0-672 GCA_964501845.1 uncultured Iamiaceae bacterium | reverse complement strand
CGAACTGCTCGAGAACCTGCGGTTCAACCCGGGTGAGACCGCCAACGATCCGGCCTTCGTGGCCGAGCTGACCGCCGGCCAGGACGCCTACGTCAACGACGCGTTCGGCGCATCGCACCGCTCGCACGCCTCCATCGTCGGCCCGCCGCAGTCGCTCCCGTCGGCTGCCGGCCGGCTCCTGGAGAAGGAGGTCGAGGTCCTCCTCGGGCTCCGCAACGACCCCCGCCGCCCGTTCATCGCCATCTTGGGCGGCTCCAAGGTGTCCGACAAGCTCGGCGTCATCGACGCCCTGCTGGGGGTGGCCGACGGCCTGATCATCGGCGGCGGGATGTGCTTCACCTTCCTGAAGGCGATGGGCCACCAGATCGGCTCGTCGCTCTGCGAGGACGACCAGGTCGAGACCTGCGCCAAACTGCTCGACAGCGGCGCCATCATCCACCTGCCCTCGGACATCACCGCGCTCGGGCCGGGCGGCAAGATCGGCGACCCGTCCGCCGGGGGAGAGGTGCGGCAGTTCGGCCGCGACCTCCCCGACGGCTGGATGGGCCTCGACATCGGCCCCGGCACCGCCGCCGAGTTCACCGATGTCATCGCCGAGGCCCGCCAGGTCCTCTGGAACGGCCCCATGGGCGTGTTCGAGGATCCCCGCTTCGAGGCCGGCACCCGCACCGT
>CAZCVS010000078.1:0-10238 GCA_964501845.1 uncultured Iamiaceae bacterium | reverse complement strand
CCATGTGCGAGGGCGGCGGCCAGGCCAACGTCACCATCATCGAGCGCCTCGGCTGACCGACGCCGCAGCTCCTCTATAGGGAATCAGTCTCCGATGACCGGCTCGATGTCCTGGAGCTCGGGTCGGCCCTGGTAGCCCCGGATGACCAGCCCGATGCCGGTGATGCCGATGGCGATCCCGCCGAGCAGCGCCCCGAAGCCGAGGTACCGGGTGGCCTTGTGGGCGCGGGCGACGGCGTAGAAGCTCCCGAGGCCGCTCGGGCCCTCCCACTCGCACCGGACTGTGGTGGAGCCGCCGCGTCCCTCGAAGTCGGTGGCGAAGATCCCCGCGGAGGACGAGGTGCGGACGTCGGCCGCGCTGGCGTCGAGCATCTCGGTCGTTCCGTCCGGGTGCCCTACTTCACAGCCGAGTTGGGCGATGCGGTCCTCGATGAAGGCGCGCATGGTCGGTTCCGGGATCACCGTGATCGCGTACGTCTTGCTGGCGTCGGCATCGAGGGTGATCGGGTTGCCCACCCGCGCCCGGCCCTCGGCTCTGGCGAGCTGGAGGGCCTGGCTGCCGAAGCCGACGAGCGAGCCGATGATCGCGAGCACGATGCCGACGGCGATGGCCGCCCATCCCCACCGCAGTGCCCGCTCGTTGCGGACGGTGACGATGCGCCGGGTCGGTGTCGGTGTCGGTGTCGGTGTCGGTGTCGGTGTCGGTTCCGGTTCCGGGTCCCGGTCGGGGTCGGGTGGGTCGGTCATCGCCGCTTGCGCTCCGCCTCGAACGCCTCCCCGAACGCCGCGCCGACCTGCCAGTCGGTCCGGATCGCGGCCTGCCACGCTGCGCTGGCCGCCGTCCAGGTCCCGAGGGGCACCCCCTTCGTGGCGGCGTAGGCTTCGTGATCGGCCGGCTTCACCCGGTCCTTCTGGAGCCCGACCTCGACGGCGACGTAGGTGGCGAGGTCGATCCCGCCGTGCACGGGGCCGTCGGTGGTCACCGCGTCGATCGACGCCCGGACCGTCGTCTCGTCCATGGCGTCGTCGCCGGCGCCCGTGGCCTCGACCGGCACGGTCTCGCGGGGTCGGGCCGGCGGGCGACCGACGCCGGGGTCGGCGTTGGCGGCGGCGGGCCAGTCGATGACCGGCTGGTCGAGCCGCTTGAGCGTGACGAACCCGGGTGCCGTGAGCCCGACCTCGATCAGGTGGCTGGCGTAGAAGGGGACGCCGATGCCCGCGATCTCGGCCTGGTAGGGATCGGTCCCCGGGAGGCTCACGGTGACGGTGGCGTGGAGCCGCTTCGCCATCCCGCCCAGAAACGGCCGCTCCTCGATGCCGGTGATCGTGAGCGTGACCGGCTCGCCCTTCTTGCGGGCGGAGGCGAGCGAGGACTCCTCGTCGATGACGCCGGGCTCGGGCGGCTCCTTGAGCGCCTTGAAGCGGTAGGTCTCGACGCTGCCGTCGAACCCGCTTCGGCGGCCGGTGGCCGCCCAGTCGATGACGCCGGCGTCGCTCAGCACGATGACGTCGACCTCCATACCCAGGCGGACGACATCGTCGGGCATCAGGAGCTGGCGGATGCCGGTGATGCCACCGGCGTGCTGCACCGCGTACTCGTCGATGCGCCGGGTCGTGGCCTCACCATCCGACGCGTACCGCACCCGGATGCCGGTGATGCGGCCCGGCGCGGGGGAGCCCTTCGCCAGGATCTTCTCGGCCGAGGGACCTCCGAAGAGCGCCATGGGGGCCATGTTGGTGCGTCGCGGCGCCGTTGTCGCCTGGTCACGGTCCCCCGGTACACCCGTCCGCGACGCGCGAGACTGCGGCTGGAACCACCGACGAGGAGCGCGCCATGGCCGACGAGCAGGGGACCGGACTCGATGCGGAGCTGCGCGAGCACCGGCAGGCGGTCGTGGAGGAGCACTTCGCCTCGGAGGCCGAGCAGGAGTTCGACCGCACGCTCGACACGTTCACCAACCATCCCCGTTACGAGATCATGGCCACGGGAGAGGTGTACGACGGTGCTGACGAGGTGATGGCGTACTACCGCTCCACGCGGACCGCGTTCCCCGACCAGCGCCACGACAACGTCCGGCTCCACTTCGCCGACGATGCGGTGATCGCCGAGTTCGACCTGCTCGGCACCAACCTCGGCGAGTTCTACGGCCTGGCGCCGACGGGCAGGGCCTTCCGGGTCCCGATCGTCGGCGTGTTCCTGTTCGAGGGCCGCGATCTGGTCAACGAGCGGATCTACTTCGACGCCGCCAGCCTGGTGAACCAGATCGGCCATGGCGCCCTCCTCGCGCTGCTCGCCGACACCTGACCCTTGGAGCAGACTGCGGGCATGGCTGCTGAGGCGAGTGACGACCAGGAAGCGGGAGCGGCGGTGCCCGGTGTGCCGTCGCCGTCGGAGGTGTTCCGCTGGGGAAGGCGCTCACCGGCGAGGCGATGCGCCTGCCGGCGACCGCGGCCAAGGCTCGCGAGGTGGTCGTGGTGCTGCCCGACCAGCTGGCTGAGCTCATCGCCGCCCTCGATCGGTTCACCGATCTGCTCGACGCGAGCCTTGGCGAGGTGCGCGACGCGGTGAGCGACGTGGGTGGCCGTCTCGACAAGCTGCAGGTGTCGATCGACGGGCTCGCCGGCGAGCTCGGCACCACCGCAGCCGGCCTGGACCAGGCCCTGCCCCTGGTGTCCGATGTGGTGGTCCGCCTCGACGAGCGCGTCGAGCGCATGGACGACCTGCTCACCCAGGTCAGCGGCTCCGTCGTCGGCACCATCAACGCCGTCCCCGGCCTCCGCCGCGTGACCCGCCGCGGCAAGCCCAGCGAACCCGACGCGTAGTCCTCACCGCCGGACGGCGGCGGTCGAGCCGGCGGTGCTCAGCCCCAGTTGCCGGCGAGGGTGAGGCAGAACGGGTGGCCGCTCGGGTCCAGCAGGACGCGCCAGGTCTCACCGGGCTGCGGGTCGGCGAGTGTGGCCCCCAGTTCGATGCAGCGGCCGGCACCCTCGTCGAGGTCGTCTACCGCGAGGTCGAAGTGGAACTGCTTGGTGCCGTGCTCGTTCGGCCATGCCGGCGGCTCGTGGTCGTCGAGCGTCCCGAAGCCCAGGGCGGCGCCATCGGGTCCCTTGACCATGGCGTACTCGTCTTGCTCGTGGGCGATGTCCCAGCCGAGGAGGGCCGACCAGAAGGCGGCATCGCGGCGAGCGTCGGAGCTGTCGAGGGTCACCATCTTGAGGGCGGCGATGGGCATGGGAGGTCGGCCTTTCGTGGGTGGGAGGGTTGCAGACCAGCATGCCTACCCTGGGCTGGTGGTGGATAGGACAAAGGCGACAGACGCGGCGGTCGCGACGGCGACGGCCTCGATGGCCGGTGTCCTGCGGCCCGACGAGATGGCTCGCCACGTCGCCCTCGACCGAACGGCCAGCAGCCGAGAGGCCGAGCCGTGGGTCGAGAACCGCTGGGCGCTGCGGTGGGATCTCCCCGAGGGCGGGTCGTTCGCCAGCCAGGTGCTGCCGCACCCCACGTGCGCGCTCACGGTCGAGCTCGGGAGCCACCCGCGGCCGGAACGGCCGGTCGGCAGCCCCGTCCTCGTCACGGGCGTCGTCACGCGACGCTTCGACGTCGACGTGCGCGGGTGGGGCCGTGTCGTCGGCCTCCGGTTCCGTCCGGGCGGGCTGGCGGCGCTGACCGGCACCCCGGCCTCGGCGTGGACCGATCGCACCGTGCTCGCGGCCGAGGTCTTGCCGGCGGGTCTCTGCGAGCGACTGGCCGACCCGGACCTGGCCGCGGCGCCCGAGGCCTGGGCGACCGAGGCGGAGGCGGGTCTGATCGGACTGGCCGCGGGGTTCGACCCCCGCTACGACCAGGTGCTCGAGATCGTCGCCGACATGTTGGCCGACCGCTCCTTGGTCGCCGTCGCCGTCGCCGATGTCGGCGAGCGCTACGGGCTGTCGCTGCGGAGCCTGCAGCGCCTCTTCACCCACTACGTCGGCATCGGCCCGAAGTGGGTGCTCGCCCGGTACCGCATGCACGATGCCGTGACCGAGCTCGACGATGGCTACGACGGGACGCTCACCGACCTGGCCCTGCGCTACGGCTGGTACGACCAGGCGCACTTCACCCGAGACTTCACCGCGCTGGTGGGGGTCACCCCCGGGGCCTACCGCGAGGGCCGGGGCTCGAACAGGTAGTGGCTGACGCCGAAGTCTCGGCCGCCGCGGTAGCCCCAGAGCTGGGCGCAGCCGGTGAAGAAGGCGGTCCACCGGCGGTACCAGACCTTGGCGTGGCGTCGGCCGGACCGGCCGGGCCGGCCGGTGCCGAGGTCGGCGGTCAGCACATCGAGGATCTCGTCGCGGTGGGCGTGGTGGTTGGCGAGCCAGGCGTTGGCGGTCTTCTCGTAGTGCTCGCCGGACATCTGCCAGTGGTCGACGCACACCAGGTCGGACTGGAGGTGGAGGAACCAATCGTCGCTGGGCATGAGCCCGCCGGAGAAGAAGTACCGGCCCATCCAGTCGCGGGGGTCGTCGGCGTCGTAGGCGAAGGCGACGTCGTTGCCGGTGAAGATGTGGGCGAAGAACCGGCCGTCGGGGGCCAGCCAGCGGGAGATGCGGCCGAAGAGCTCCTCGTGGTTGCTGACGTGCTCGAGCATCTCGATCGACACGATGCGGTCGAACGGCCCGGGCTCGCCCAGGTCGGCCGGATCGAAGGTGGTGATGTCCGCCGTCAGCACGGTCAGGTTGTCGAGGCCCCGCCGCGCCGCTTGCGCCTCGATGAACTCCCGCTGGGTGCGGGAGTTGGAGACGGCCACGATCTCCGACGACGGCCACCGCGCCGCGGCCCAGAGGCAGAACGAGCCCCACCCGCAGCCCAGCTCCAGGATTCGCTGGCCGTCGGCCAGACCGGCCCGCTCGGCGTAGAGGTCGAGCATGGCCTCCTCGGCGGCGTCGAGGGAGGTGACGCCCTCAGGCCAGTAGCACGACGAGTACTTGCGCCTGGCGCCCAGCACGTGGCCGAAGAAGTCGGTCGGGACCTCGTAGTGCTGCTGGTTGGCCTCGGCCGTGTGGGTGGCGACGGCGCCCTTGCGCAGCCGCTCGCGCAGGGCACGGGTGCGACGCGCCTGTTCGTCGATGGAGCCGGCCCGCTCGACCTTCAGGCGGTTGCGGGTCCGCAGCGTGCACACCGCCCGCAGCAGCGCATCGGGCACGAGGCCCCAGTCGAGGAGGCGGAACGAGAGGGGGGTGGAGAGCTTGTCGCTCATCGAGGGACCTCCAGGGTGCGGGGAACGGCGCCGGGCCGGTCGAGGACCATCTGGACGAGGGAGACGTAGCGCTGGGCGAAGGCCGCCTCGCAGTAGGCCAGGTAGAACTCCCAGAGCCGCAGGAGGGCGTCGTCGTACCCCCGCTGCCGGGCGGTGTCGGCCTGCTTGTCGAGCTGGTCGCGCCAGCGGTGCAGCGTCTCGGCGTAGTGCTGGGGGAACTCGTCGAGCTGGGTGAGCCAGAAGTCCCCGGTCCGGGCGGTGGACGAGACGATGGCCTCGACCGAGGGGATGCACGACCCCGGGAAGATGTGGCGCTTGACGAAGTCCTCGGTGGTGCGGACCCGGGCGAAGCGGCTGTCGGCGACCGTGATGGCCTGGATCGCCATGCGCCCGTCCGGCTTCAACAGCTGGTTGCAGGTTCGGAAGAAGGCGTCGTGATCGCGCCAGTCGACCGCCTCGATCATCTCGACCGAGACGAGCTTGTCGTAGGTGCCGGTCAGGTCCCGGTAGTCCTCGAGCAAGACGGTGACCTGGTCTTGGAGGCCGAAGAAGGCCACCAGCTCGGTTGCGTAGCGGTGCTGCTCGACGCTGATGGTCGTCGTGGTGACCCGCGCCCCGAAGACCTGGGCGGCGTGGACGGCCAGGCCGCCCCAGCCGGTGCCGATCTCCACGAGGTGCTCACCGGGTCGGAGGTCGATCGACCGGAGCAGGCGCTCGTACTTGGTGACCTGGGCCTGGGCGAGGGTGGCTTCGGGGGAGGTGAACAGCCCGCAGGAGTAGGCCATGGTCGGGTCCAAGAACAGCTCGAAGAAGTCGTTGCCCAGGTCGTAGTGGGCGGCGATCTCGCGGCGGTCTCGCAGGCGGCTGGCCGGACGCAGGCGCCGCCAGGTGTCGGCCAGCGGCGACGAGACCTTCGCCCACCGGTTGCGGAGGCGGTCGAAGCCGTCGAGGTTGCGCACGAGCAGGCAGAGCAGGCCGACGAGGTCGTCGGTGGTCCACCAGCCGTCCACGAACGATTCGCCCAGGCCCCGTGACCCCTTGGTCGCGACCTCGGTCCAGACCGCGGCCGTGGACAGGCGCACGGTGACGGGGTCGCCGGTGCCGTCGCCGTGGACGGTCACTGTGCCGTCGGCTTCGATGACCGTCAGGCTGCCGTGGCGCAGGTGGTCCAGCAGGCGCAGCAGGATCGCCCGGGACCCGCGGTCGATCTGGGTGGCGCGACCGGGGGCGGGCCGCACCTGGGTGGGGCGGATGGCGCCGGCGTGGGGGTCGCGCGCGAGCGCCAGCGGCGGAGCACCGGACGGGGTGCGGTCGCCGGGATCGTCGGCGAAGGTCGGATCGGAGGTGAGCGAGGTCACGAGGAGCTCCTGGTCGATGAGGCCGGGCTGGGTGAGGGAGGTGCCACGTGTACGGGGCAGATCCCCGTCGTGGACGAGCCCGGCGCGGGTGCCGTCGACGAGGTGGCGCGCGCGGGCCCGACCTTCTGGGGGTGGCGGCGGAAGGGGGCGTGCTTCGCCCGCAGCTTCAGCGCCTGCCAGTAGATGCCCGCAGAGACCCGCTGGGCGGGGAGCGGGTGGCGACGGAGGGCGCGGCCCATGGTGGGCCGGTCGAGCGGGAGCCGGTGGAGGTCGAGCTCGGCGGCGAAGACGTGCTCGTCGCCGCGCCAGTCGTCCATGCGGATGGTCAGGCCCTCTGCCCCGGGACGGGTGAAGGCGAGCGAGTGGTCGAGGTCCAGGTCCATGAACGGCGAGACGTGCATCGCCTTCGGGAAGCGGATCGGCTGGTCGACCTCGGGGGCGCCGACCGGCAGGACGTAGGCGTGGCGCTCGTGCCAGGGGGTGTTGGTCACCTCGGCCACGAGGGTGTCGACCGCGCTGCCGTCGGGGGTGAACACGAAGGAGAAGGTGATCGGGTTGAACGACCAGCCCCAGGTGCGCAGGTGGGCCAGCATCCGGATCGGCCCCGTCGGGCGGCGGCCGAGCTCTCGCTCCACCGTGTCGCGGATCGCATCGTCGAGCGGGATGGACGGGTCGCCGTGGTAGTCGTCGCGGCGGAAGCGCACCGGGGCGATGTGGCGCGCCGACCAGAGCGGATGGGCGTCGAGCGCACCTGGCAGCTCGGCCAGGTCGAGCCACGCCATGAGGACGCGGGACTCGAACGAGTGGCTCGGGGTTCCGAATCGGGCGTGGGCGAGCGTGCCCTCGTAGAGCGCGCTGTGGACCGGTGCGGTCACCGGCCCGACTCGATCGCTCGGGCGACCTCGGCCCCGGATCGGGCTCCATCCTCGTGGAAGCCGTAGCCCCACCAGGCGCCGGCCCAGTAGAGGCCGCCACGACCCTGGATCTCCGGGCCACGGCGCTGCGCGGTGATGGCGCCGGCGTCGAACACCGGGTGGTCGTACGCGATCCGGGCGTGGACGCGGGACGGGTCGATGTCGTCGTGGCGGTTGAGCGTGACGCAGATCGGGTGCCTCGACCCCAGGCCCTGGAGCCGGTTCATGTGGTAGGTCATCGTGACGCGGCGCTGGGCATCGTCGATCACCTGGACGTTCCAGCTGGCCCACGCCCTGCGGCGCGTCGGGAGCATCCGGTCGTCGGTGTGGAGCGTCGCCACGTTCGGCTGGTACCGGACCGCGCCCGCGATCGCCTTCTCGTCGGCGTCGGCGTCGACCAGCAGGTCCAGGGCCTGGTCGGAGTGGGTGGCCAGCACGACCCGGTCGAAGGTGGTCGGGTGCTGCTCCCCCCGTGCCGTGACCTCGATCCCGGCCCCGGTGCGCCGGACCGATGTCACGGGAGTCGACGTGCGGATGCGCGCCGCGAAGGGCCGGGTCAGCGCGGCGACGTAGGCCTGGGAGCCACCGGTGATGGTGCGCCACTGCGCCTGGTCGCCGAGCGAGAGCATGCCGTGGTTGTGGAGGAAGCGGCAGAAGGCGCCGACGGGGAACCGGTCGACGGTGGTGGGGTCGGCCGACCAGACCGCAGCGGCGAGCGGGACGAGGTACCACGAGAAGAAGTGGTCGGAGAAGCCCCGGGCGCGCAGCACGTCGCCCACCGGGTCGAGCTCGTCGACCTCGACCGTCCCGGCGAGGACGCGCTGGCCCAGGCGGTTCCAGCGCAGGATCTCCGAGATCATCCCGAGGAACCGGGGGCTGACCGCATTGCGGGGCTGGGCGAACAGTCGGGTGAGGTTGGTCCCCCACTCGAGGCCGTGGCGGTCGTCGGTGATGGCGAGCGACATGTCGCTGGGCTGGGTCGGCACCTGCAGATCCGACAGGAGCCGGGTGAAGACGGGGTAGTTCCGGTGGTTGAACACGATGAACCCGGTGTCGATGTTCCAGGTGCCGTCGTTGAGCTCCAGCGGCACCGTGTTGGCATGACCGCCCACGCGGTCGTCCGCCTCGTAGACGGTGAGGTCGTGGCGGGGGTGCAGGTGGTGGGCGGCGGTCAGCCCGGAGATCCCGGAGCCGATGATGGCGATGCGCACGGTGGGTCGGGTCCTGGTCGTGACGGGTGTCTGTGTGTTCGGCGCCGCTCGTGGCCTTGGATGACATCGGACCGCGATCGGCCCGATCTGGTCCCGCTAGGGTCCCTTCGTCCCATCGCATCGCACCGCAGGAACAGGTCCGTGTCCTACGAAGATCCGCCCGACGAACCTGGTCCCGCTCCCTGGCAGCCGCCACCGGTGCCCGGGTCAGCCGATCCCTCGACCCCGCCTCCCGGTGGGGTTCCCTCGCCACCCCCGCCCGGTGCTCCGGCGGGGGCTACCAGCAGCCCGGCCCGCCCGGCGCCTACCCGCCTCAGCCGGGCGCCTATGGCGGCGGCTACCCGCCTCCAGGGGGAGGATACGGGCCCGGTGGGTACCCACCGAGCGGTTACGGACCCGGTGGCTACGGCGGGTACCCCGTCCAAGCCGAGCACCCGCAGGGCACCACCATCTTGGTCCTCGGCATCTTGAGCATCGTGTGCTGCCAGATCGTCGGACCCGTCGCCTGGATCATGGGGAACAAGGCGCTGAAGGAGATCGATGCCGCCCCCGGGTACTACAGCAACCGGGGGTCGGTGCAAGCGGGCCGCATCATCGGCATCGTCGCGACGGTCCTGCTCATCTTGGTCATCGCGTTCTACGGCCTGATGTTCGCCCTCGCGGCCGGCAGTTCGACCAGCGGCTACTGACCCGCATCGGAGAGCTGGAACAGCGCGATCGCGGTGGCGGTGGCGACGTTGAGGGAGTCGACCCCCGCGGCCATCGGGATCGACGCCCGGTGGGTCGCCGACCGCAGGGCGCCCTCGGTGAGCCCGGGCCCCTCGGCACCGACCACGATCGCGACCGGGCCGTTGCCGAGGTCGCCCCGGCTCAGGTCCGCTAGGCGCGTCGGCGCGCTCGGGGTCAGCGCGACAGTGGTGATGCCCGCCTGGTGCAGAGCCTCGACCGAGTCGAACGGTCCCGTCGGCACGGCCAGCACGTGGCCGAGCGAGACACGGATGGCGCGCCGGTAGAAGGGGTCCGCGCTGGTCCGGTCGAGCAGGACTCCGGCCGCGCTGAAGCCGGCTGCGTTGCGGTAGATCGCCCCGAGGTTCTCGTGGTCGTTGAGGCCCTCGCCGGCGACGAACAGCTGGGGTGAGCCGGGCCGCACCAGCGAGTCCAGCGCCGCCCGAGGCTCCCGGTCGACCGACGCCAGCGCACCCCGGTGGATGTCGAACCCGACGACGGCCTGGAGGACCTCGTCGGTCGCAACGGCCACCGGTCCATCGAAGTCTGCGAGTCGCGGGCGGAACCGCTCGGCCATCTTGGGGAGCAGCGCCAACCCCCGGACCCGCCAGCGGGGGAGGTCGATCAGCCGCTCGATGGCGAGGACCCCCTCCACCACGAAGTAGCCGCCCTCGCGTTCGACCTGGCGCCGGGTCGCGGGCTCGTTGAGGGCGACGAAGTCGGCGAGCAGGGGATCGGCCGGGTCGGTCACCTCGTGCACGGTCGCCACCCGCCCATCATGACGGATGCG
>CAZCVS010000077.1:0-10287 GCA_964501845.1 uncultured Iamiaceae bacterium | reverse complement strand
ATGCGGGACCGCTTCATGCAGCAAGAGGTGTGGGAGCGCATGGGCCTCAAGCCCAAGGAGGTCCTGCCCCTGCTGATCGACAACCCGAACCGGCTGCTGTTCCAGCAGATGCTGTTCACCAAGATCGTCCCGAACTGCAAGAAGCTGGGCCTGCTCGATCGCAACGACGGTTGGCTGCGCCACAAGTTCGAGGAGCTCGGAGTGATCCAGTTCGAGGACCTCACCGACACCAGCGACGAGTACCAGGCGTTCGCCCTCGGCGACGCGGAGCTGTCCGAGTCGGCGGCTTCGCTCAGCGCCTAGGCACACCGGCAGGGGAACCGGGCCGGCGCTCACCCGCCGGTCGAACGTCCGTGGGGCGGCCTCGTGCCGCCCCACGAACGCGTTCGGGCGGAACCGGTTCGGGGCCGCGACCAGCCGGACCGGTAGGGTCAGAGCCATGGTTGCAACCACTGCAGGGCAGAGCTGATGGGACGGTTCGGCTCGGTCGTCACCGCCATGGCCACCCCCTTCGCGGCCGATGGTTCGCTTGACACGACGGCCGCCGGCGACCTGGCTCGCTGGCTGGTCGACCACGGCAACGACGCCCTCGTGCTCGCCGGGACCACCGGCGAGAGCGCGGTGCTCACCGACCCCGAGCGCATCGAGCTCTTCCGGGTGGTCCGTGACGCCGTCGACGTTCCGCTCATCGCCGGTTCCACCACCAACGACACCGCCCACAGCGTCGAGATGACCCGGGCCGCCGCCGACGCCGGGATGGACGCCATCCTCGCCGTGGTGCCGTACTACAACAAGCCGCCGCAGTCGGGCCTGGACCTGCACTTCCGTGCCGTGGCCGAGGCCTCGAGCCTTCCCGTCATGCTCTACGACGTGCCCGGTCGCACCGGCCGCAAGCTCGCCACCGAGACCATCCTCCGCCTCGCACGCGAGGTGCCCACCATCGTGGCCCTCAAAGATGCCGGAGGTGACCCGGCCGAGACCGCCGCGCTCTTGGCCGAGGCCCCCGAGGGGTTCGAGGTCTACAGCGGCGACGAACCGCTCAACCTCGCTTTCGCCGCGGTGGGCGCGGTGGGCGTGGTCGGCGTGTCCAGCCACTGGACCGGTCGCCAGCAACAGGAGCTGTGGGCTGCGGCCGAGAAGGGCGACTACGCCACGGCCCGCCAGATCAACGCCGGGCTGTTGCCCAGCTACCGCTACATGAACAGCGACACGTGCGTGTTCTCCCAGGCCGTGAAGGTGGCCATGGGCGTGCTCGGCGTGCCGGTGGGTGAGTGCCGGCTTCCGCTCGGCCCCGCTCCCGAAGGCACCGCTGATGCCGCCTCCGCCGTCCTCTCTGACCTGGGATACCCCATCTGATGTCCAACCCCGTCTCCGTCACGTTCCTGGGTGGACTGGGTGACATCGGGCGCAACTGCGCCGCCATCGAGATCGACGGCAAGATCATGCTGCTCGACTGCGGCCTGATGTTCCCCGAAGCCGACATGCTCGGGATCGACCTCGTGCTTCCCGACTTCTCGTGGCTGATCGAGCGCAAGGACGACATCGTCGGCTGCGTCGTCACCCACGGCCACGAGGACCACCACGGCGCCCTCGCCTTCGCCCTCCGAGAGCTGTCGTTCCCGATCATCGGCTCCGCGCTGAGCCTCGGGTTCGCCGCCAACCGCATCGACGAGGCCGGCCTGATGGACCGCACCGAGATGATCGTCGTCAAGGACAACGAGCGCCGGCGGTTCGGCCCGTTCGACTGCGAGTTCATCCCGGTCACCCACTCGGTGCCCCACGGCTTCGCCACCGCGTTCCACACGCCGCAGGGGACCATCCTCCACACGGGCGACTGGAAGCTCGACCTCACGCCGGTCGACGGCCGTCTCACCGACCTCGGCGTCATGGGCGCCATCGCCCAGAACGAGGGCGTGCGCCTCTTGCTGGGGGACTCCACCAACGCCGACCAGCACGGGCACTCCCGCTCCGAGAAGTCCGTCGGGAAGGTGCTCGAGGACCTCATCGCCGCCAACAAGGGCCGGCGCATCATCACCGCCTGCTTCGCCAGCCACGTCCACCGCGTCCAGCAGATCGCCGATGCCGCCATCGCCAACGGGCGCGTCATCGCCACGCTCGGGATGTCGATGAAGAAGAACGTGCGCCTGGCCAAGGAGATGGGGCTGCTCAAGATCCCCGACAACAAGCTCCTCGACATCGAAGACGTCAAGGACCTCGACCCCGGTTCGGTGTGCATCATCTCCACCGGCTCCCAGGGCGAGCCCATGTCGGCGCTGGCCAAGATGGCCGCGAACGAGAGCCGCTGGATCACCCTCACCGACATGGACACGGTGATCCTTTCGTCGCACCCGATCCCGGGCAACGAGACCAACGTCTCCAACGTCATCAACTCCATGGCCCGCATCGGCGTCCGGGTCGTGCACTCGGGCCTCCACGACGTGCACGCCACCGGCCACGCCAAGGCCGAGGAGATCAAGACCCTCATCTCGGTCATCCGCCCGGAGTTCATGATCCCGGTCCACGGCGAGTACCGCCACATGCAGGCCCACGCCGAGCTGGCCCGGACGATGGGCGTCAAGGACAAGAACGTGCTCATCTGCGAGGACGGCGATCGCGTCACCCTGACCGACAAGGGCATCAAGCGCTCGGGGTCCGTGCCGGCGCACTACCTCTACGTCGACGGCATCGTCGGCGATGTGGGTCACGGGGTCATCCGCGACCGTCAGGTCCTCGCCGAGGAGGGCGTGGTCGTCGTGATCGTGACCGTCGACCACGACGCCGCCGAGATCATCACCGGCCCCGAGGTCATCACCCGCGGCTGGATCTACGCGGATGAGGCCGAGGACCTGCTCGAGGAGATGCGCAACCTCATCGGTGATGCGGTCATGGCGGCCCTGGTGAAGGGCGACCACGACAGCGAGACCCTCCAGCGGGTCGTGCGCAAGAAGGCCGGGAAGTTCGTGAGCGACCGCACCAAGCGCCGCCCCATGATCGTCCCCGTGGTCATGTCGCTCTGACCCAGAACGCCTGGTCAGGGCGTCGATCGGGCGACCGCGAGCCGGCCTCGCCGGTGCTCGTGCCCTCCAACCCTCCCCGGATCTGTCAGGGGGCACTGGTACCGTTGGGGCCACTGTGACCGCCACCCGTGGGACCCCGAACCGTTCGGGGGCCAAGAAGAAGCCCGCCCCGCGGAGCTCCTCCAAGCGTCCCCCTGCCAAGAAGCCCGCTGCCTCGGCGCGCTCGCGCAAGGCGGCCCCTCCGCCTCCTCCGCCGCTCACCGTGCGGCTGGCCGAGTCGTTGGCCCACGCCAGCCGGGGCCACGGCGCGGACTTCGCCGGCATCGTCCTCATCGTGATCGGCGTCGTGGCCGGCATGGGCGTCTACGCCGACGCCGGCGGACCCGTGGGCCGGGGCACGGCCGACCTGGTCGGGTTCGTCGTGGGCGCGGCCCGGGTGATCATGCCGATCCTGCTCGTCGTGCTGGGCGCCTTGCTCGTGCGCGGTGCGCCGCTGCCGAAGGCGGTCGACCCCGACGACCCCACCGTGGTCGACGCCGACCCGCAGGCGGCTGAGCACCCGTTTGCCCGCAACGTGTTCGGCGGGGTGCTGATCGCCATCGCCGGGCTCGGATTGCTCCACCTGCTCCGCGGCGCTCCCCGCTTCGATGCGGGTGCGGACGCCCTTGCGGACTCGGCCGGCTACGTGGGTGCAGCCATCGGTGCGCCCATCCGTGCGGCCATCAGCCCGATCGGTGCCGCCGTCGTCTTCCTCGCCATCGGCTTCGCCGGCGCGCTCGTCATCACCCGCACCACCGTGCGCCACGTCGCAGGGAAGACCGCAGCCGGCGTGGCCAAGGGCGCCCGTCCGGTCGGCCGCCAGGCCGGCGCCTTCTTCAACAACCTCTTCTCGCTGGGCAGCGAGCGGGTGGCCGACGGCGACGACGCCGAGGCGCCGGTCATCAGCGGTGGCGACATCGACCTGCGAGACGACGCGGAGGCCGCCGCGTTCTACGACCAGGACCAAGACCCCGGCGCTCCGGGAGCGAAGCCCAAGCGGGCGCGCAAGCCCAAGGCCGCGGTCCCCGAGCCCGATCCGGACAACCCACCCGAGCAGCTGGAGATCGCGCTCCCGCCCGGCACCCAGCCGTCGGTCTGGAAGCTGCCGCCCGCCAAGCTGCTCACCACGTCCGGCAGCCAGAGCGTCGACCGCAAGCTGGTCGAGGAGACCGGCCGCAACCTGGAGCACGCCCTGGCCGAGCACGGGGTGGAGACTCGCCTCGTCGGCATGACCGTCGGCCCCACCGTCACCCGCTACGAGCTGGAGCTGGGCCCCGGCGTGAAGGTGGCCCGCGTCACCAGCCTCCACAAGGACATCGCCTACGCGATGGCCACGCCCGACGTGCGCATCCTGGCGCCCATCCCGGGCAAGCAGGCCATCGGCGTCGAGATCCCCAACGTCCGCAAGCAGCTCGTCACCGTGGGAGACATCCTCACCAGCTCCGAGGCCCGGGCCGCCACCCACCCGCTCGAGGTCGCCATCGGCCGAGACATCGACGGCAAGGCGATCCTGGCGAACCTGGCGGCGATGCCCCACATCCTCATCGCCGGTGCCACCGGTGCCGGCAAGTCGTCGTGCCTCAACTCGCTGCTGACCTCGATCCTCATGCGGTCGACGCCGGACCAGGTGCGGATGATCCTGGTCGACCCCAAGCGGGTCGAGATGGGCCAGTACAACAAGCTTCCGCACCTGCTGACCGAGGTCGTGACCGTCCCCAAGAAGGCCGCCAACGCGCTGGCGTGGGCCGTCCGGGAGATGGAGCGCCGCTACGACCTGCTGGCCGAGTGCGGCTTCCGGGACATCACGGGCTACAACCAGGCGTTCGACCGGGGTGACCTCGTCGACCCCAACGCCGAACTGCTCGGGCCCGAGGCGGAGTCGACCACGAACTACCAGCGGATGCCGTTCATCCTCGTCGTCATCGACGAGCTCGCCGACCTCATGATGGTGGCCGCCCGCGACGTCGAGGAGTCCATCTGCCGCTTGGCCCAGATGGCCCGCGCCGTCGGCATCCACCTCGTCATCGCCACGCAGCGGCCGTCGGTCAACGTCATCACCGGCCTCATCAAGGCCAACGTCCCGGCCCGCCTCGCGTTCGCCGTGTCCAGCGCCACCGACTCCCGGGTCATCCTCGACCAGACGGGCGCCGAGCGGCTGCTGGGCAAGGGCGACATGCTCCTGCTCGGCCCCTCGTCGTCCATCGCCCAGCGCGTGCAGGGCTCGTGGGTGACCGAGGAGGAGGTCCGCAACATCGCGGCCTTCTGGAAGCGCCAGACCCCCGAGCTGGTCTACGACGAGGCCGTTCAGGGATCCGAGGAGGGTGCGCCGATCCCTGGTTCATCGGGGGGGAGCGGCGGTGGCTCGGGTGGGAGCGGCGGCGACTCCGACGACGACCTCGTCGCCCAGGCCACGGAGCTGGTGGTCCGCAGCCAGCTCGGCTCCACCTCGATGCTCCAGCGCAAGCTCCGCGTCGGCTTCGCCCGAGCAGGGCGTCTGATGGACGAGCTCGAGGAGAAGGGCGTGGTCGGGCCCTCCACCGGCTCCAAGGCCCGCGAGGTCCTGATGACCCCCGAGGAGCTCGACGGCGGCGGCACCGGCGGGGGAGGGGACTTCGATGTCGACGAACCGCTCAACCCCGAAGACGCCGCCGGCCCCATCATCCCCTAGCACCGCCTCGTTTCTCGGGTGGTGGTGATTCCTGACCTGTTGGGTAGGGTTTCGGGCGTGAAGAGCTTCTTCCGGTTCCCCAATCCCGTCAACGAGGTCTCCGCCCGGTTGGTGGCCGGCGGCGTCGTGCTGCTGACGCTGGTGATCCTGCTCGGAGGCCAGACGTGGGCGATCGGCCTGCTGGCCTACGGGTTCGTGGCCCGCGTGCTCACCGGGCCGACCATGAGCCCGCTCGGCCAGTTCGTCACCCGGGTCCTGACCCCGGCGCTGCCGTTCGAGCCCAAGATGGTCCCCGGGCCGCCCAAGCGCTTCGCCCAAGGCATCGGCGCCACGCTCTCGGTCGCCGCTGCCGTCGCCCACTTCGGCTCCGGCGCCACCACCCTGGCGCTCGTCCTCGTCGCCATGATCACCGTGGCCGCCACGCTCGAGAGCGTGTTCGCGTTCTGCCTCGGCTGCCAGATCTTCGCCCTGCTCATGAAGGCCGGGGTCGTCCCCGAGTCCATCTGCGAGGAGTGCAACGACATCTGGTCCCGCATCCCCCGCGAGCCGAGCGAGCCGGTCTCCATCTGATCCCAACGACGACCGTCGAGGCGCCGCGCCGGAGGGCCCGCTGCAGGGCGAGGGCAGGGCAACGACCGGGAGGTTCGGGCGCTTCGTAGAGCGGGAGCGGTGGCCGACTCCACGGGTGCTTTCGGTCATCTGAGCTGCACCGTTCGTCTTGAGTTCACGTCGGCCTGGCCGATGGAAGAGTTCTCGCCGACCGGCGGGTCCACGGGGAGACGGTGAGCAACGATGTTCGGGTACTCGGTTCGCGTTCGTGATGGTGTCTGCGTGGAAGAGCTCGGAGGCACCTTCTTGGTGCTCGACGAGCGCAACACCAAGGTCTACGAGCTCACGGGAGCCGAGGCCGAGGCCTTCGCGCTGGTTCGCTCCAGCACCTCGCCGGTGCCGCATCACCTCGAGAGCAGCCTCGCCGCGCTGGTCGAGCTCGGTGTGGTCGAGGCTGATGGGTGGGACCGCCGCCGTCTGCTGATCGCTGGCGGCACCGCTGCGGTTGCCGGCATCGCGATCCTCGTCCTGCCGAGCGCGGCCGCTGCGCAGTCTGTGCCTGGCGGTGGTGACGGTGGTGACGGTGGCGACGGTGGTGACGGCCTCACCCTCGACGTCGCCTACCTCGTGGTGGGTGGCGGAGGTGGCGGCGGCGCCTCGGCTGGTGGCGGTGGTGGTGCAGGCGGCGTGCGGCGAGGCACCCAGGTCGCAGTTCCGGCCGGGACCTATTCGGTCTCGGTGGGTAGCGGCGGTCCTGGCGGCGTGCCGTTGTCCAACCCCGGCGAGCCGGGCCAGAACACCAGCTTGGCACTGCCGGTCGGCATCGTGGCGGCCGGGGGCGGGGGCGGCGGGGCCGCCTACGACGAGGGACTGCCTGGCGCATCGGGAGGCGGCGGTGGCGGATCGGGCTACGCGACCGCCAACCCATCACCCCCGGGTGGCTCAGCGCTGCCGGGGCAAGGCAACGGGGGCGGGGCCGGCGCGCTGTTCTGCGGTGCCGGAGGCGGTGGAGCGGGCGGCGCGGGCACGGACGCGGTGGGTCAAGGCGGAGGCAGCTCGGGCGCGGCCGGCAACGGGGGTGCAGGCGTGGCGACGGCGCTGCCCTCCGAAGGTGGCCTCCCGCAGTTCGTTGCGGGTGGTGGCGGCGGTGGGTCGATGTACGGCGTGCCCGGTGGCGGCGGGCAAGGTGGCGGCGGCGACCAAGGCCAGCCGGGCGCGGCCAACTCCGGCGGTGGCGGCGGGGCGGGAATCTCCGACGACGGTGGCTACCAAGGCCGCTCGGGCGGCTCCGGGGTCGTGATCGTCAGCTACCCCGCTTCGTCCAGTGGCGTGACCGGCAGCGGAGGTGCCCTCGTCGTGACGGCCGGCATCCGCCACCACGTGTTCCACGCCGACGGAGCCTTCGTCGTGTCCTAGTGGGTTCGTCGCCCCGTTCCATCGAGCGGGAGGTCAGCGCCGCCGTACTTGCTGAGGACGTACGGTGACAAGACCGCGTCGGGACTGACCGACCTTCGGTCGATGCTCCCTCGGACCTCATGAAGCGTCGGTAGCCCGACGGCAGCCTCGTCCTGGTAGGTGTCGACGGAGACCACGTGATCGAAGTCGTGGTCGTGGGCGTCGAGCCCGAGGAACGCATAGATGCCGGCCATGGTGGCGGCCGGATCCGCCGTGAGTCGGCCGTAGTCGACCAGGTGGAACCGCTCAGGGTGGGCGCGTGGTTGGCTGACGCTGAACATCGCCCGGTCGATCTCGCCGTTCGTCGACTCGCGTTCAGGTGCTGAGGAGGAAGCGCGCGGCGGCCGTCGCCTCGCCTCGGGTGCCGGCTAGGCCGCGGGCCGTTCGGGCGATGGCGATCGCCGCTCGGAACGCGTCTTCCGGAGCGCGCTGAGCACTCACCGTGTTCTTCAGCAGGTCCTGCGCCACCTGCGCGGCCGGCGACGGGTCCAACGCAAGCTCCGTGCCCCGGCGGTAGCGGATGACGGCGACCAGGTCGACCGGCGTCGAGGTCGGGACGTGCTCCGAGAGCGCGATGCGCTCCACGGTGCCGTCGGGCAAGCGCCGGTGGATGGGTCGTGACCAGCCCTCGACGAGGCCGGTGTCGATGTCGACGACCCCGTACTCGTCGGAGAGCACCTCGGCACCAGCCTCGGCCATGGCCAAGCACAGCGTCGACTTTCCGGCGAAGGACGGACCGGGGAGCAAGATGGTCCGGCCACCAGCCCGCACCAGGCCAGCGTGGATCGCCACCCGGCCCTGGAGGTGCTCGGCGGCGAACAGCGCGAGCGTGGACTCCACCCGGGCCCACCCGGCGCCAAGGTCCTGGTCGCCCTCGCGCAAGCGGAGGCGGTCGGGCGTGCCCGGGTCCTCCTCGAGGTGCAGGGCGCGCTCGGGCGCGCTCGGCGCCTCGTTGCAGCGAGCGAGCCCGATGGGTGGCCAGTGTGCCGCCAGCTGGTGATCGTGGCGTTCGTGGGTGGTGATGCTCATCACCGCGCCATCCTCGGCCACCCCCCACCGCGCTCGTCGATCATCACCCACCGGCTGAACCTATCGGGTGGCGAACCTTCAGCACCGAGGTCCGGCGCCGTTGCGACAGAATGGGCGACGTGGCCGACGCTCGAGAGGACGGGGAGCGGTTCGATGCCGCGATGGCACGCTTCGCGGTGATCGTGAGCCGGGCGGAGATGAAGCGCACCGAGGCACAGATCCCGGCGCTGGTCGAGATCCTGAAGGCCTCGGACGTCCCGGTCATCGTGTTGAAGGGCCCGGTCACACGGCTCCGCCTCTACGGCCCGGACGAAGCGCGTCCGGTCGCCGACATCGACCTGCTGGTCTCCCCGCGAGCGTTCCGCAGTGCCCGGCGTGCGCTCGAGGGCGAGGGCTTCGAGCGGGTCGAAGTCGGTGGGCACAGCGATGCGTTGCGTCGCGGCGACCGTTACGTCGACTTGCACCTCGCCCTTCCCTACACGACGGTCGCACCGAACAGGTCGTTCGAGGCCCTCGCCACCCACGTGGTGCACCTGGGCGTCGCGGGCTTCGACGTTCCCGTCCTCGATGAGGCGGCCCATGTCCTGCACCTCGCGATGCACGCAGCCCAGAACGGCTTCGATCCCGACCATCGCTCGCTCGACGAGTGGCGACGCGGATGGGAGAGCTTGACGTCTCGGGATCGAATGGCGGCCGATGACCTCGCGGTGGAGCTCGGCGCACAGATCGCGTGGGGTTTGGCGCAGGCCGTGATCGACCCTTCTGCGCAGGGAGCCGATCAGGCAGCGTTGCTGCCGCGGCGCAAGCCGGGGGCGTCGCTGTCGACGATGTGGGCGTTCGTGCGGTCACCGATCCCCGCTCGTCTGCGGTGGCGTGCCGCTGGGGCCCACGTCCGTCGTCAGATGTCTGACGATGTGCTCAACGCCTGGCGGGTCGAGCGCGGCCTTCCGCCCCTCCACTCGCACCGTTGGGCCATGCGGCGCGCCAAGGCGGAACGGTTCGCGAGGGCCGCGGTCAGCACCTCCTCCCGAAGCTGAGACGGCCGCTCCTCGTCGCCGCCGGACGCCCGTCAGCGGGTGGTGGTGCGGGTGACCTTGGTGAAGTCGAGGTCGAGGGTGGCCCCGTCGAGCTCGGCGGAGTAGACGCCGTCGTCGAACTTCGCCGTGGCGTAGGGGGCGTCCCAGCGGAGGCCCTCGGGGTGGAGGTCGACGTCGGTGCCGTCGATGGTGAATGGCACCTGGTCGCCCACCGGCTTCGAGGAGTCCCATCCGTAGGTGAGGGTGCCTTGGCTCGGTGAGTCGTAGGTGACGGTGATCGGGGCGAACGGGCACTTGGCGTTGGCCGGGCATAGGAACGACCCGGTGGCCTCCGGCTCGGTGGCGATGATGGCGGCCACGAAGTCCTCGAACGAGTCGTAGTCGGACGCGTCGGCCACCTCGGTGATCCAGGCGTTGTCGGGGCCGCCGGGCGCCACGAGGTCGAAGTCCTCGGTCAGGTCCCGGGTGAACTCGCCCTCGGTGTACTGGCGCC